>JACRAM010000036.1 GCA_016213405.1 Bacteroidota bacterium | reverse complement strand
TTCATCACCGTTCCAAAGGGATAGTAATCTGTGCTTACTAAAAGTTCGGCTTTATAATAGTCCGTAATTCCATCAGCAGGAGAAATATCAACAGGTATTTTTTTATCCGTTACAACTGCCAGCACGTTCCCCAAATGGTTACCCATTTCATACTGCTTGTTGCCGAGTATGTGTATTAAAGAGGGAGTAATAGGAACCACCATTTCGGTTTGGGTTACTTCCATTCCAACCCTGCTCGAACCGTAAATATCTTTTTCAATCTGCTTGTAACTGGTCATAAGGCTGGGCGCTGCCTGTTTATACACGCTCAAAACATTTCCCTGCGCATCGCGCACATAAAAAGTGGTTATATAGTCAGCAGATCCCAGTAATGCTCCTGAAGTTTGGTTCCTCGGCTTTTCAATTTTTGATACTCGGTTGCCCAAGGCATCGTAATTAAATTCTAAATCGCTCGGGTAAAACGGAATTCCATTTACGGTTTTGCTAAAAACAGGAGTGGCTGTACGCGTTACACGTTTCACTTTTCCGGTTACCATCCATTCAATGTTTGCAATTCCCTCCTGTAAATCTTTTTCCAAACGTCCTTCTTTATCATACGAGTAGTTATTGGCAGCGCTAACGGCTAATGTATCAAACGTTCCCATATCGTCTATATCATCGTCAAAAGCAGTTGCAGTTACGGCATCGTTTACATGATACAAACGGTTTTGAAGGCGTTGCTGCTGTGCCACAGGCAAGTTGTAAATTTTTACTTTGTAGCGGTAAGTCATATCCTCAATGGCTGTGCCGTTCTCATCGTTCCGTTTTTGCGTGAGAATATTTCCGCTGGCATCGTAAGTGAACGAATTAAAATATCGGTTCGCGTAGGTCTCAGCGTTCCATTTGTTCTGCGCCAAGTCAATATCCTTATATGCTTTTGCCTGCATGATGCGGTTCAACTGGTCATACTTGTATGCCATAAGTTGAGACAGCGGCTTGACTGTTGCGGGGTCAGTTATTGCGGTTACCATGCTGTTAATGTTTCCGTTGAACAGGTTGGGCGCATCAGCAGCAAGATTGGTATTTGCAGAAGCATCGGCAATAAAATTATTTGCAGGTAAATTTTTATTCTGGTCAATGGCTGAGTAGTCAGCGCCAAAATAATTCAGAGAATAACCGAAGACATCGGCAGCAAATATTTTATTGAGGTTATTAGCAGGGATTTTATTTCCATCCATTCCTATATCGCGTACGGAATCAAGGGTGTTTGAGTTCACTCCTTTAATCCATCCCTGCAAAGTGTAAGCGTAATCCATGCCCTGCACTTTGTTTTCTCCAAGTTCCACACGGGCAAGAGGTCCATGAGCGTAATAAAAATATTTTGCATCCTTGTCGAAAATTACATTGTCGCGGCTGGTTTTCACACTCTTTATTCGGTTGTCGGCATCGTATTCGTACTGGTGATGCCACTGGTCAATCTTGTTGTTTTCGTAATCCACTTTATGCACATTGCCGCTGATTAAATCGTAGGTATAGTCCGTTCTCTTGAAACGCTGCGCTACAATATCTGCCACTGTGCTGTTGTCCACAGCAAGTTTTTGGTTGTCCTGCAATAAACTTTTTACATTGCCGTGAATGTCGTAAGTGTAATGCGTGGCGTGCTCGTAGGTTTCATCTTTAGGGGTTCCGTTTGTATTAAAGTCCATCTCATCTTCATAAGTAACTGTGGCAATGCGCTTGCGTAAATTTTCCTGTACAAAAGCAGTTGGGGTAGTTGGCAGGAACGGAACAATAGCAGGGTTGGGCGCATCATAATAGGTTCGGGTAACTTCTCTTCTCTTTCCGTTTCCGTTGAGCCAGGTATTTAATTTGCAGTCATCAATCACTTTGGGATTGAAATGATTGTTCACAAAAGTTCCGAAAATATCTGCCATTGTTGTAATGGAAGTATTATTGCAGGCAGTTGTTGTTTGGGTGTTTTCTTTTTTCTCCCCCGCTTCAATCACCCTGCCGAGATAATCGTAAAGCGTGTAACTGTATTTGCGCTGATTGGCGTTGTTTCCGTATTGCCGTGTGTTTTGGGAGAGAACAATTCTTCCTAACTTGTCATACCAGAAGCGGGTGGAGAAAAGATTACTCTCATCATGCAAAATGCGGGCGTAGTTTTTAATCGTTCCGTTGTAATCGCCTCCCAAAAATCCATCGTATCGTGTCGCAAAAGCCACGCTGGTAATATTAAGGTCATTGTTGCTGGTTTGACTGTTCAACCCATCATTGGCGGTCATGGAATTCCAGCTTCCTTTGTTTTCCCACGGGAAGCCCGGTAGATTCACATCCAAACCAAACCCGCTGCTGCGGAAAACTTTTCCCCTGCTGCCAACAAGGTATCCTGCAATATCATCGTGAAAGAAAATATCACGAATTGTATCGTTGCCGGATCCGTTTACATTTTTAACTTTATTGGGAAGCGTAATGAAACTTCCTGCTGAAATATCAAAGCCCTTCACTCTTTCGTTCCCTCCTGACTTTGTTCCTGTAATGAGCGCCCAGTCGTTCCGCTTGAACGCCCATGCCGCGCGGAAACTGAAATCCACCCCCGCAGGGGCGGCAACTGTCCATGAAACTCCGCCATTATGAGTATAAAGAATTCTTCCTTTGTTGGTTTTTTCTCCTGCAACGGCAATTCCCCTTTGAGAGTTTGAAAATGTAATCGCATAAAAAGTGTTGGCAGTTGAGAAAGTAACGCTGCTTGGGTTGCTGATGACAGCATTAGCGACTGTTGAACCGCTTATGTTCGCAAAGAAATTTTTTGTGCCGCCTGTAACTCCTTTAATGGGAGTGGTTGAGGTGGGGGGTTTGGTGGTATAAACAGTTTTCAAATTTGGAACATTGGAAGTAGGCACCAAAGCGGGCAAAGAAATGTCCCATGTTGTTCCTCCATCGCTGGTATAGCGCGCAATAAATTTGTCGCCCACCGCAAAGCCGTTCATGGGGTCAATGAAATGAACTCCGTTCAAACGGTGAGGAAAAACTTCTTTTATTCTGAAAGCGCTTTGCCCGAAGCAGAAACGCACATGCGCTTTGCCACCCACTGCATAAGCATTGGTTGTGTTTGGAAGAATTGCCACGCCTTTCAAATCCTGAGTGGTAGTGGCAACTCCCGCAAGTACATTGGGATTGGTAATGTCCTGGCAGAATAAGAGAGTTCCTTTGTTGCCTGACGCATAAATAGTATTGCTTGTTCCGGCAATTGCATTCAGATTTTCTGATGTGGGGCTGATCAGAGAAGTTAAATTGACCGCAACACCTGTGGTAGGAATTGTAAATGTGAAAAGCGAACCATTGTCTCCTGCAATCGCTCCGGTTGAAGTGCTGCTGAAATAAATACCATTCAGATTTTCGGCAGTGCCGGTTTCCGCCTGTGTCCACTTTCCCGCAGCAGTTTGCTTTAAGGCCGTGCCGTCTTTTCCTATCGCGTACATATTTGCTCCACCTGATTTGATATCAGCAAGAGCAAGCGGCTTCATGTTTTCGCTCTGGTCGGTATACGTTACGTTAGAAATATCAAACTTCCATGAAAGTCCTCCATCCCCAGCAAGCAAAATATAATTTCCATTCTTAGTAATTGATTTTACTGTTCCTGTAAACGGAGAAGCGCCACCTAAAGTTGATGCGGAAGGGAGGGAAGTATTGTCAGCAAGAGTTACAGTATATAACTGTTTGTTTGTCTGATGGTATAAATAAACAGTCGTTCCGTCTATAGTTATATCTTCAATTCCGCCAGAAGACAAGGACGAAATGACTCCTATTTGTGTAGGAAAATTAGGAGATGTGTTATAATAGAAATAAATTGGCTTGCCGGTGTTTGAAAGAATTATTCCGGAAACGTTATTACTATTATGCAGATATGCTTCAATCTTTTTTACAGGTAAATCTCCAGCAAGTAAAGAAAATGAAGGAGAATTCCACGCAACACTATTTTGAGCGCTGCTGCCGTTGTTAGTGGAATAAATTTTATTGTTGCTTCCTGCCGCGATAATAATCGAGTTCGTTCCTGACTGAGGTGCAGCCCACACGGCATCGAAATCCACCGAAGATGCACCGGGCGGAACGGTCATGAATGCCATGTTCATGTTGAAGTTCGGAGAAGTTGGAGCCGTCATAAGCGCACGCTTTACTAACCCATTTTTACCCACTGCGGCAATTTTTTCCGGCTCGTAAGAGTGAAGTGAATTGTATTTTTCTCCAGGACTGCTGAGCAGTGTCCATGTGTTTCCGCCATTGATGGTTTTCCAAACGTTTCCAATTCCAGGAGTGTTTTCAATAATCGCAATTCCAATAGTATCGTTTCTGAAATATATGTCTTTGAATTTTCCGGCTGTGCCTGTAGCAATTGCATACCAGTTTATGCCATTATCATCCGTCCATAAAAGATTGCCGTCAATGCCTGCCGCATATGCTCTCTGCGGATTGGTGGCATCGTAATACTGCACTTTCAGCAAGTCCGTTGCGCGGTAAGAAGTGGCAGCAGTCCATGTAGTTGCGTTTGCGCTGCTGTAAATAATTGCAAATTGTCTGTTGCCTGTTGTTCGCTTTACCGTTACATAATAATTTGTTCCGTCATTTGTGATTGAGGTGAGCGTATCGGTGGATGGCGGGGAAATCGGAAGGGGCGACACGGTTATCTGCGAAAAAGTAGCGCCTCCGTCAGTGGTTCTTAATGCCAGTCCGTTTGCGCCAACGAAAATTCCATCGTTGGTAGTGAAAAATACATCAAGCAGAGGATTATTGATGTTCGTGCCTGTTATTGAAGTTGCATAAGTAGGAAGCATATCCCATGTTGAGCCGCCATCAGATGTTTTCATCGCAATTCCATGGTCGCCTGCGGCATAGCCCACCGCAGGATCAAACATCTGTACTTTATTAAATCCTGCGGCAACTAAATCAGTAACCTTCTGCCATGTTGCTCCACCATCGAATGTTTTGTACATGTAACCGCGTGTGAAAGGAACGATAGGTGCAGTAGTGCTGCTCTCAATATATCCTGTGAGATAACCATCGCTGGAATTTACAAACTGTGTGCGTGTAATTTTCAAACGGCTGTCTAATCCGTTCGGTAAAGTGGTTTCCCAAATATCCATCTGGTCGTGGTCGGGCATGTTCTGCCTCACCAACTGATTCAGGGAATTGTAAATGTAAGTAGTCGCGAGATTGTGGAAAGTCATTCCATCAATGCTGCGCGTACCGTTTGTCCTGTCGGCAATAATTTTCAACTCTTTTGGGTCAAAGCTGGAGGTAATGGTAAGCGTATTTACTCCTTCTGGCGGAACGGTTTTCACTAAGTTCCCCGCCTGGTCATAGTAGTACAACGTGAAATGGTATTCTTTATCGTCATAGATGTAATTAAAATTCTCTAATGCGCCAAGACAGTGCGCGGTGTAATTCGCGCTGACCACGCCAGCCAAACTATCCATATAAAACTGCCATTGCTGATAAGCATTTTGCAGAGCGGTGTTTATCATATATTCCACGCAGGGACTGCTGTATGGAACCGGAGGCATGTTGATTGTATCATTAGGCGGATTGTCAGGAGTACAGGGCGGACGGAACTCATCACAAATCCGGATGATGGATAATTGACCCACACCGGCAAATACGTTGCTGTCAAATGTTCCTCTTCTAATGGCATCTACTGTCGCTTCAATGGAGGTAACGCATTCGCAGAAGCGATTCAGCACATCTTCGGCTGGAGGCAAAACTATAATAGGAGGAAAGATAGGGCGCGGTGTTGGTGAAGTTGAATCCGCTGCTGCACCAATGGAACTGATGGCAAATTCATTATACTGCGTGATGGCAGATTCAAACCTCCTTGTCATTTGTTCGCAGGTATCTGTCGGAAGGGGTGAAGCGATTTCGCATCCTGGCCAGTGGTCAATATCCTCAGGAGGAGGCAAAGTCAGATTGGCAGGATCGGCAAGATAGGGTTCCAAATAAGCGAGGTATGCGCGAACACATTTACATCTTCCTGCTCTGTGAAAGGAAGAGAAAGTGGGATAGAGCGTGTTGATTAAATTTCCTGTGGCAGATGCATAGGGGGAAGAATTATATCGGTCAAGTATAGTTAGATAAAGCGCGTAAAGGCGTTCACAGATGCGAATATCTTCAGCTACGCTGATGGCATTGCAGCTATCTAACTTCGGAAGCGGACCAGGACATGCTGTGGTATCAAGAAGCGAGGAGATATATTGATTGATTAATGAATAGCCGGTATCGCTGCAGCATAAATTATTGCGCTTGAAATCCCCGCAACTGAACAGGGGCACAAGTTCCCGATAATTCAGGCAGGTTGTCTGTTGGTTCTGCCTTTCCTGAAAAACGCGCCATGCCTGAACATAATTCTCATATAGTATTGAGCAAGTATCCTGAAGGGTATCAATGATTCCCCTGTCGATAAAAAATGCTGTTTCATCCATCGGCTGCGTAGTATCCCCTGCCGTCATAAGCGAATCAAGGTATCTCACATAAGTATTTAACGAATCGGCAAAACATCCCATGAAGAAAGAAGAATCGGAAATGGCTTTGAGCGTATCCGTGCTTCCAAAGGCAACAGCATATTGGTTATACCGGGTTACTACCGTAGTATATCTCTGATATTCCATCACTACATTTGTTCCATAGCCGTATCTGGAAATAAAATTAATTGGCGAGTTAACAAGTGAGACATCGTCAATCAAAGGTCTGAAGTTACGGATGAAACGCAGGTAATCAGGAAACGCCCGCGCAACTCCTATAGACCAAAACTGAGGATAGGATACTGCCTTTAAATAATTTGGATCGGTTGAAGCAAGTCCAAGGGAAGTATTAGTTTCTGTAACGACTGCTTCGTATTGCTGAAAGAGAAGAGGTGAATCGTCACGCACAAGTAATCCTGTAGAAAGTTCAACGCTGTCTTGTTTTGCAATGGATGCGCTGTCGAGCGGGATAGGAAGCCGGGGCTGCCCTATGATAACAGTATCGTGCGGGAGTGTATCGACCGGAAGAGGACCAATAACCGTATCTTTTTCTAATTCAACACAGGGCTCACAATTTTTTATGGGCCAGCAAGAAGTTCCAAAAATGGTGTCGCATAAAATCGGAAGAGGGTGAGGAAGAGTAGT
Source organism: Bacteroidota bacterium (assembly GCA_016213405.1). NCBI lineage: Bacteria > Pseudomonadati > Bacteroidota > Bacteroidota bacterium. Next base: position 69,156 of record JACRAM010000036.1, on the reverse strand, counting down.
AAAAGAAGTGCTCAGTGTAGTAGATGAAGTGTCAAAGCAAGCAATCATACAGAAATCATGAAAGTTGCCATTTGCATCAGGAGTGCCTTTTGCAACAAGAGTTCCGAGTGAACGGATGTTCGCGAAAGTTGCAATTTGATTTTGGCTGTGAATCCATAAATTCATTCTGCATGCCGCGGAATCGGAACATGGTTCAGGACTGCATTTCGGAATTATAAATAAAAGTGAATCGTAATGGGTATTGTTAATAGTGCTCTGTGCTTCAGTGGAAGCAGAAGAGTCAGGAAGAATCGTATCAAACGACAGATAAGATTGAAGGAGTGAGGTGAAATTGCTGAGAGAATAAACATTGATGTTGCTGTTAAATGGTTTTTTTAGTAGCGCTTCGTGCAGTAGCGCTTCAAGGTCATTCCGCACATCAAATTCTTTTTCTATGCAATTGAAAGAAGTGGGATTCCCGCATTCGCCCATGGAGATTCCAATAGCACTACGGATAGTTTTTTTGTTTGCAGTTCCTTTCAGCGTAACCATTACATTTCCATTTATATCTCTCCCGTTCACTTTGAAAAAGTTTTGGAAATCGCTCCTGATATCGCTGAAAGATTTTATCTGGTTAAGATTGCTTAAACTGAAAGTAACGGGGTCAGCATCGGTAATAGTGAATGTGATTTGTTGTGAATTGTTCGGATCGCTGATGATGAATTGCTGCTGCGCAGAATTATACGTCCACCGCATGTCATTGTTTGGGGTTCCGAACATGTTTTTAATTCTCTGAGTAACGAGCACGCTGTATGAAGCAGAAGTGGAAAGCGCAACCTGAATGCCGGTTAAATCTCCGGTTGCAGCCAGAGCACTCATCAACGAGGCAATATCTTTTGCAAAATCATTGCCTGTGCAAACAGGAGCAAAAAAGCAGTCGGCAATATTAATGCAGGAAATGGTGCCGGAAATGGGTTTATATATGAACGAAGGAAAACTGCTTGTGCCTGCAAGAACAGCAAGAACAGTATAGGTGTTTGCAGTGAGCGCTTTCAAATCCTTAAAGCCGATGATGTCGCTCCAGTTATAAGTGCCTGTACCCGTTTTGTCAAGCGTCAGTACACATTTTGTTGTGTTGGGAATATTGGGCTCTTTCCATTGTATCGTCAGTAAATTACCGACTGCTGTTCCGTTCCATGTATAACCTTCTGAGGTAATCGGCTGCTGTGGGGCATAGTGATGCTTGGAAAGGTAGAGAGCATTGTACTCGGCATAGTTGAGCAAACTTTCACCTGTTGCTTCCAGTTTTTGCTTTCCCGCTAAAGCATCCAGCAATTGCTGCAGATTAAAAGCATTCGCGCACTGACCAGATTGAAGATACATCTGATATGCCACTTGGTTTATATCAGAAGGAGGCAGATCTTCTTTTTCAGGGAAGCGTTTGAATTTGTTTCTATACAATGCCATGAAATGTATGCCGCATGGCTGCGCCTGATCAAAATATGGAATCCTATTCAAAGGATTAAAATTCGGAAAAGGGCTTGCCGTGGGCGGAGGGACTGGTGGGGATACTGAGAATGGTGGTTTTATTGAAAACATACCTGCCGTAGCTGGGTCATAGTCCTTGTAGCCAATACAGTCATTCAATGCAAAGCAGGGGGATTTTATTGCGTCCGCATCGGCAAGGTCGTTCTGCAACTGCTGTTTGGCGCTTAAGTAAAATCCTCTCAGCACTTTCCATTCCAAGTTGCGGATGCTGTCATTAATATTCTGCGGACCGCTCGGTATTAAATCAGTTCCGAACTCCATACAAGTTTGCGTTGGAGTAATACCGTATAATTTTCCGCAGCGTACCGCCATGGCGGCTGCTTCAACCATAGTGTAATTATTCGGATTAGTAAAGTAAAAATCAAATTTTGTTTGCAGCATGTTTCCATAAGGACTAAATGCTGAGGAGTTTGTGGCAAATGGGTCAAAGGGATTTGTAGCAGGGCTATTCAGTGTATTAAACCAATCTGTTACCCGGTCATTGGGGTCGGTGAAACTGAGATAGTTTGTTTTGATAAGTTTGTTGGCAACTGCATCATTGAAATTTTCTGAAACGATGAGCAGAGAATCAAATGAATCGCTAGTAAATTTATCAAGACCCTGCTTGATGCTATATTCCCTGCATGTTTCGTAATAACAGTATTCGGGATGATATTGCACAAGTGATTTTGCCCAGGATGGCTTCCATGCTGCGATAAAATCTTTTGCATATAATAGAAATTCAGGATAAGTAAAATTATCGCCTTGTGTATTCTGAAAAATATTTGTGTTTGGATTATATACGTTCGGCCAATATCCGCTCGGCTGGCTCGGGTCAATGGCTACTGGAATAGTTGAGCGAGTTCCGTCTTCTTCCAGATAGAATAGATAAGTAGTATTATTCAAAATCGCTCTCGGATTTCTCCAGTCTCCATAGGAGTTTGAAGGATGAAAACCATATGGCAAAACATTACCTGTATGCAGCACCGACAAAGGATAAAGGGCAGGGTTAACAATATTGTTTATCGTATCCAAATACTGTGCGTACTGTCCGCCCGGAGAAACATCCGAAAGCATTTGCTCGTAAGATATTTCGCAAAGTGTGGCCCTTGTCTTGCACATTTCCTTGCACTCTTCGTACTCGCGGTCGTAATCAAAGCCCGTTCCTCCCTTTGCAATATAATCATCTCGGTCGCCAAGCCCTGTAATACAATCACTGCAATCAATGTAGCAATCGGAAGTATCTATTTTAGAAAGCGCGTCCTGCTGGAACTGGAACAGGGTTTTAACGCACGCATAATTATTCATGCTGTCCAGATATGCATTGATAAACGAATCGCGAACGGCTACATCAATGGTCAGTAGTTTACTGACTGTATACACGCCCGGTGTTAAAGTGATCTGGAAGTTTTCATTCTGCGTGAACTGAGATGGAGACGAACAATCCTGAGCATTGAACACAACCACACCGCTTGAGTTCACCAACTTTCCAACCTTTTTTCCAACAACAGCAAGATTCTGTCCACACTCGTCTGAAACTTTAATTTCTAAATCATACACACAGTTGAAACAGATACGTGCAGTGTCATCGCAACTTAATTTCAGGGTATCAATTTTAAGATCGTAACTAAAAGTATATGTGCTTGCATAAGTCACGAGCAGTTGTGTAGAAAAATCAATTCCTGTCTGAGAAACATTTACAGTATTAAGTTGGCTGACACCATTGGCGTCTTTTGCAAATGCATCCACGGTAAATGTTTTTGTTGCAGGCAATGCACTAGGTAAGGCATCAAGGTTTGTTGGGACCGCTCCTGCAAGCGAAGTAGCAATAACCCTTCCCTCCTGGTCAAGATAGGAAACACTGTGCTGATTGTTTGCATCCACAACTACGTTTTTTTTGTAGTGAGTGGCATCTCCCATTTCAGAACCAAACAATCTATCAAGTTGAATTTGGTTTGGCTGTCCGTAAAAATATTTTGTCTCGTGTTTTGTACCCGAACCATCATCGAGCTGGAATTCTTCTCCGACTCCTCCCTGCCTGCGGATGCGTCCTGTATTGTCGGGAGTGTATTCCACCTGTGTGAAAGGGAATTTTTTTGCATCGGGTACAAATGCCTGAAAATCGGATTGACTGGGATTCTGTGGAGAGTAATAATTGGAAGCGCCTGATGAGATGCTCATGCCTGCAACATCTGAGGAGCAGGGGGACGCTGTTTTGTCCACATCAAAATCGTCTCTGGAATATTCATCTGTGGCTGCAGCATTTTTATTGAAATCGGGATAAAACTTGATTACGGATTCTATAGGTACAAGTGTGTTAGTACATACGGGCGCAGGCACAGGCACAGGAAGCACTGTAACAGAAGGGCGGCCCTGGTGGTCGTAAATTGTTTCACCAACAATGGTATTCTTATCGGTGTTGATTTTAGTTACGGTCTGCCGGTTGCGCAAGGTGCCGTCAAAGTAACTGATGACTTCTTTCTTTTTTCCCTCCTCTGCAAAGGTTGTGGTTACTTGCCAGTTTTTATCTCTTTCGTGAGGATCCCAAACATAATATCTCGATGAAACATTGTTCACAGTTCCCTGATCAGCGATAACGCTCCAAAATCCCACGATGATTTGCGAAGGGTTGTTCATCACCCTTCCGATAGCACGAACCCGGAACAATAGATAGCCGTGGTCAAAAATTATCGGTATGCGATAATTAATATTAGCCGTAGTGATGCGTGTGCTGTTGCCGCGAAAATCATATTTTAAATTTGAAGGAGAAAAAAATGATGCGCTGGGGGGAGGTTGATTATAATCATTTACAAACGTCCATTCCAACTGGTATTCTTCTGCGCCTGGTTTGGTAGGCCAACTGATTTCCAATTCATCGTATTTGCTATCACAATCCAGGTCTATGCTATCAATGGAATTAAGTATGATTGGAATTGATGATTGGAAGGAAAAATCATAATACCGTTCAACATTTACGCAGGCATCAATATAAAGGTTTGCAGGCAGCGTGGTTTGATACTGGTAAGAAAGTCCTCCGTCCGTAGAAACCTGGATGTCCGTAATGGTTACTGTATATTTGTAGACGTTTGTAAACCGATGAACTTCTTTATCGCGGTATTCAAGATTATCAAACGGATGGTATTTTACTTCGAGGGTTACAGGAGAAGGCTGAGTAGGATTTACATTATCATTAGGATCAAACGTAGTAATCTGGAATGTAACTTTCACATCCATTGGAGCAGAAAAAAATTGGGGGTAATGCGGATCAACGGCAAGCATTATAATATCTTCCACTTTTATATCTGCGAAACTGCCCGTATTGTAGGGAAGAAAATTAGCGGTGGTGGATGCATTGGGCGCACCGACAATTACTGGGTTCGGCTTAGTTTCAATTCGCGTGGCGCAGATGCTTTGAGTGGCAGCACTTGCATATTCCTGCCCGGCCAAAACAGCCATCAGGAAAATGCCCCGTAAAATTTTTGTGTGTGTAATCATTTTACATAAGTATTAATACGTTCTGTCAGTTACTCGGAGGTCCTCCACTTTATAATCGTTGAACTTATTTGCAGGCAGAAACCCCTTGCTTGAAACAGTTATGTATTTATTATGGTCGAATTCATCTTTTGAAAAAATTGGCGCTTTATTCACTTGACTGTATGTAATGCTCAAACGCGGTTTTGTTTTAACAGATTTTTCATCTGCCGCATCGCTTGGATATTCCTCTCTGTAATAAATTACTAATTGGCGCAGCAAGCCCTCATCGCTTATGTCCATTTCGTATGCTGTGTATGGCAGTTTTTCGTTAAACTCTGCACGGTATATTTTACCGCTTTTTACGTCAGTAGTTTTATAACCCGTGATATAAGAATGCGAAAGTTCATAATTGAATTTCACTATGTCTTTTATTCCTCCTTCGCCTAAGTTATCAGGGTTTTTGACAAGGATAAGTTTCCGGGAGGAATCAACCGTGATTTTGAATTTTTCATTCTGGAGGGTCTCCACTCCCATCAGGAAATTGTGATAACTGTTTTTATTCATGCGGAAATATCCTGTCACCTGCTCGTATGGAACTTCAGTTGTATAATTTTTATAGGACGCATGTGTTACTGTCATTGAAAGAATGGTGTACTTTGAATAAAAACTTTCAAGCAGAGTACTCGCTTTTTCAAATTCATCTCGCGTTATATTTTTCCATGCACGCTCCGGAAAAAAAGACATACAAACTGCCGCAGCAGAAAAAAACAATAAGTATAATAGGCGTTTCATTTTTTTGTTTTTCGTCCCGATAACTATCGAGATTATTTTTTCTTCACGCTTGTTTTTGTTTCTTGTATCGTCATTATTCCGCGTTCAGTTTCTTTTTTGATGCGGGTAAGTTTCCCTTCTTCGTCATATTCGTACATGGTCGCATAATTCCGTTCATCCAATTCCGCAACCAGACGTAAATTAACAGGGTCATATACGTATGATTTCATGCTTCCCTTAAATGGATACACGCGGATGTCGTCAAAGAAGCAGTCCCCTGCACCTGATCCGCAGTCAAGTTTTATTTGGATTTTTACAGCATTAAGTGGAATTTTAAATTTATCTTCCACTTTCTGCCAGCCGTCAATTATTTCTCCTGAGGGTGTAAATGGTCCTAAAGTAGTTGTGCAGGGACTACATGGAGTACTAAGAGGAAATTCCAAAAACAATTGCGGAATTGTGTAAGATGTTTTTATAGGAGGGGCATTTCCTTCTTTCACCCATGCGCTGATAAGATAAGTGCTGTCTTGGAAAGGTGCGAAGGAACCGATGCAGTCTTCACAGGGTATAGTATCGGTTGTCGGACAAATAAAGAACCCTTTTAATTGCAAGAAATTTATTGCAAAATCACATCCATTTGCATTTAATGAAATATAATAAAATCCCGGGTTAGAAGATACCGGAATATTATAGAACTGTGATGGTGTAGTAGAACTAGAAAAAATATCAGAATTGGTGAGTAGAGAACAATTTTTTAAGGAAGTAAATGGTCCATAAAGAGTATATGATAATAAACTTGCACCAGATCCAGAGATTTGAACTTTTATACCTGGTGTACTAGTAGGAACATAATTAAACGAATACCATAACGGAAGCGTACCAGAAGAAGAACATGGTTGGGTAACAGAACTGATTTGGTCAATAAAATCATCTGTACAAAAAGGTATGTTTTCGCTACATATTGTGTTAGGCGCTACTGGTTGTGCATTTATCCAACCGCTACTAATAAAAAAAAGCATTAGTAGAAAAAGATATTTTTTCATGGCATAAATATTATTTCTAAACATGATTTCTTTCTTTTATAATTTATGGTTGAGTGAAAATTTTTGTTGTCTTACATCCCGATGCGTCAAGAACTATTATTTCAACTGTCCAACCCGTTCCAGTAATCGTAAGATTATTCCCATTAGAGTTGACAATCGGATTTCCCTGTATAACATTCCAATCTATCTGGAAAGGAGCAATGCCATTTGACACGTTAATTTCAGAAGTGCTGGTAGAAATAATAGTTTTAGTAATATTAAGAATGCAAGTGTGTGGATTACATACTTCCAGTGTTTTAATCATCGTTGCTGATGAACCATTACTTACTTTGATACTATAACGACCGGTGTGTGACTGTGTGCTTGTAGTATCAGAAATATTCGGAAACTTAAAATGATTATCCGCGCAAGGGCTGAATCCGTAATCTTCAAAGTGGTCAAATCCTATATCTCTGTATTTTGCATTGGCAGCTACAGATGTTGGTAGTGTTTGCCTGTATCCAAATGTTGCGGCAGAGAAACGTCCGAGCGCATCCACATTTTCCAGTTCCTGCCCGAACGGACTGAACTCAGTAACTTCTGAAGTGAATGTCCAGTCCTTTTCATCAATCTGCCACTGGTTGCTGTTCAATCGGTAGTAAGGACGGAAAGAAGTGAATACGCCATCAATGCGGATGTTAGTGTTGTTATCGTAATTGCTTTGCGAGCGGCCAGCAAGATGCAGCAGGGATTTTTTCTTTCTCCAGTTTCCTCTTGTTCCAACTACATAAGGATTAGTGGAAGCAATGATTGGTGGAGAAGGAGGATTGAAACAATCACAGAATGTGCGCCACCTGTCAGTGAACTCAATGGCAGATGCCTGCAACACATTATCAAAAAGATTGTTCTTGAAATTAGTCAGAGGATTAGAAAGCAACGTAGCACTTTCCATTGTGGTGCCTGCCATGTTTTTCCTTCCAGAACGTATCACTTTCACAGTGCCGCTTCCCGAAAAAGCTTGCCCATTTTTTAATAAAACTTTAATGCTGTTTCCCGAAACTTCAACCACCCAAACTTTGGTGTTGCCTACTTTCAGCTCATCTCCCGGAACAAAATACTTGGATGCATTTTGAATGCTTGCTTGTCCTGCACTAAAACTAACAGATGATGTGGTTGTAAATCCAAGATTCCTGTATGACTGCCCCATTCCATCATAATACCAATGCGCAGGATAATTCAAAGTAAATACCTGGTCATTAAAATCAGTAGTGGTTTGGGTGAGTAATATCTCGCCAGTTTCAGAATCGTAAGCGAGATTATTAGTTGAAACTGTTGAGCCCAAATCTTTCGCAATAGTTTCTTCCAGCAAACCAAAACGCTGAATGATTTTGGTAGTGGTTGCACTCCTGAATTGAGTTATCTGCTCAGTGCTGGAAGGCCAGACCATGGGAATAGGAACAGGAACAGGGATAGGAGTAATCATGAAGATATCTACATTAATCATAAGCGTAAAAGAATTTAATTCGGTTCTTTCCTGCCGCATGTCCACAGCCATGTCGAAAAACACCCCTATGGTTGCCGGTTTAACATTTCCTTGCGGATCAATTACGGTTGCCGAATTATCTAGACGGAAACTTCCCACTCCGTACGGAGTTGCCTTGTATTTGTATTCTACAGAACTGATTGCGGTTGTATTATCTTCCTGATAAACGCTCTGCGTCTTTGGCTTTCCGTGCATGTCATTCAACTCAACCGAGAATCCTTGCGTAGCAGTCATATAATCTTTCGCCTTGACCTTAAATAAAGAACTGATGCTGAACTTATCGGTTTTTTCCTGCTTGTGATCCATTCCGGTCATGTTTGGTATGGTAGGAAAATCTTTCGCAGTATAAAATTCGTGAACGACTTTTCCTGTTGCGTGCCGGTTCACGTTTGTGTATTGAAGATTCTGTACGACTACCCTGCTGTATCCCACAGAGGCAGATGGAAAGAACGATTCTCCAAACGGTGTTTCCATGTAATGCTCATCATCGGGAACAAGAAGTTTTTCATCAGAAAACGCTACCGGCATCCGCCATGGATTTTCATCTCCTCCTAATTGCGGTTCATAAGACGCAACTCCGGATGATGTTGTGCCGTCCGGTAATGTGTATTTGTATTCCTGTCCGTACTGGAAGGTTTTCATTTGCGTACCCATATTGTTCCACTCATCGCTCATCTCAATTTTCTTAACACGGCATCCTCCTCCGAATTTTTTCTTGGTCACACAGTTGAGACGAAAGAAAGATTTATTGACAACAATTTCATGGCACTTATTCCCTGACGTTGATGTTGGATCCCACAATGCAAAATTGGGACCTTCAACAGCATCTTTTATGTTTTTTAAAAAATCGGAATTAACAAGTGCATTTAGAAATGATTTTCCTAAAGTTGGATTAGCACCTACACCGGGCTGACTCCACATGAATCTTGACATGTTTAAGCGGCCAAATTGGAGTGCTGCAAGTGTTATGGGATTGAAATCTTGTGCGGCTGCAATTTTGCCCAAATCTTTAGGTACTAATTTCACCCAACCAACTGGAGTTCCGCTTGTATTATCCCATCCGTAACTTTGAATATTCGCATAGCCCGATACATAATCATACATATTCTGATTAATTGGGTCAAAGTGCGCGAGACATCGGAAATATAATTTATCAACTCCTTCAAAGTATTTTCCGATATCTGTTGAGCTTGTAAATCCTGGCTGCAATTCAAAAAATAAATAATAATTTTTATTCACTAAATCATCTAATTGAACCGGATGAGGATTAGTTAAAACAGTACTCAATGTAGGAGTGGATTTAGCATCTATTATTTTAAACATTTGCATAGCAGGTTTGTTTTGTACAAAAGCATAGTCGTCCGCTTCGTAATTGACTTTTATTTTTCCGCCTGATGGAAGAAGAATATCTGTAAGATTCCATGCTGATAAATTTGCATCTGCATTTGCTTGCGCTAATGCTGGGGTTGAAGCAATCTGCTCAACGTATGGGAATTCAGCAGCGTTAAATGCTTGTAAGGGACCTGTCTGCCCATTATTCTGCTTAAAGTTTCCCCATCGATCATACGATTTTATATTATAGGCGGGGTTGTTGCCATTATATTCAAATTCATACGGACTTAACTGCGCTTTTTTAGAATTTTGATAAGTGAAGAAAACTTTTTTCAATGTGAGTTTTCCAGTACCACTATTATTATTAGGAACACCAGGACAAAGTGAATAATCATAATCAAAATGCACTTCTTTGATTGGGACAGCATTTGGATTTTTACGGAACTCACGTAAAGTGAACAGAGATATTTTCCTAAGCAGTTGCATGGGATTCGATGTCGCCACTTTTCCGTTTTCATCATCTACACCAAAACCGTCTTCCCTGTTTTCCTTTTCAAAAACAGCAATGTAATTTTTTGAAACTATAGAATCAACATACCACAATTCCTTTTCACCATAAATATAATTGGCTTTATCGTCCGTTGGGTCGGATTTTAATCCTTCATTGTGTACCAATAAAGATTTTGCCCGGATCCCATGTACTTATTACCTTTTGCATTATTTCTGCTGCTTGAATTATAGTGCTTGCTTTTTTCTTTATAGGAATTCTTTCTTCGTATTTATCAGTCATAAAGTGAAGATGGGTTCCATTGCAATTGTGCAGATGTGCTTTATATAAAATTTCATTTCGATAGGATAAAATAAAAGCAACAGCAGGAAATTTCGGATTGATGTATATGCTTCCACTCGATTCCTTTTTCCAATCCTTAGCAGTTAAATGAATAGCTGCATTTTTATCTAAGGTATTGGAAAGTGAAGTAGAGCAACAAGGACAATATTCTACTTTAAGCGGTTTGTTAATCATAGAGAGTTTTACATTCTTCCCAAGCCATGAAACTTCTTCTATAATATCATCTGTCCATTGGTCCGGTGATCCGGTAAGCAGATGGTATAAACGTTGATATATTATTTTTCCATTAATATCCTGAACAAGAAACCGAACCGAATGAATACTCTTGCGACTGCCATAAATGTTTAATACGGCAATTATTTTAGGACTTGTGGATTTAGCTTCCTGAACTGTTTTTTCCCACTGGTGCTTGTATTTTCTGATTTTGCTCATCCCAAGTTCCAAATGTTTCAATGCATATGCTTTGGGGCGGTGATGCATATCATGTTCCTTGACGCACAACACAGCAAGATTTTCTTCCTCATTGTTGGATGGGTCTTCATCTAAATGATGAAAGTTTATTCCTATGTCGCGTTCTTTGCATACACAGCAAACCCCTAAATTTTTATCTAAAAGTTTTTTCCTCGTTTTTGGCGGGATACGGATTCTTTTCTTTATTTTATTTTTCTTCACGTTTTCAAAAAATAACTTCGAAAGAGATTATATTTTATTTAATCTCTTCTGAGAAGGAACGGTACCAATCTTCTGCTGTTGGTCTATTAGAAGGAGTCGTATCAAATGCCCTCATAAAAAGATTTCTAACTGAAATAGGAAGATGCCAAAACAGGTTATGAGGCGGGGGAACAAAGGTTAAGTGTTCATATTTTTTTCCGTAAATAAAAAGTTCATTTTGTATTTTTTCCTGTAGCGATCCAAGATTAGCGTATTGTCCGTTTGCACTTGCAGCGTAAGGGTGAATGCCTAACAGAATTTGATAAAATGAAACTGCCATAGAAAATCTATCCCAATTCGGTAAAATGCATTCCGTGCAGGGGTTTAATGTTTTGGATTCGGGCGGAGCATTTTCAAGTGTGACCACATCTCCTGGAAATAATCGTACACCTGTAGAAGAAACCTGAAAGGAATCCATATCGATTATCGAAACTTTTCCTTCATCTGTAACAAGAATATTTTGGGGTTTGTAATCGACAAAGACATATTTATTTGTATGGTGAATCATTGCTACCGCATAACAAATATTACAACATAGTTTGTAGAGATTTTTTCTTCCTGTTTGATTTGAACGATCAAACTTAATCCATGCATGTCCATATTTCGAAGGGAACGGTGTCAATGTAAATTCATACAACTTCTCACTTCCACCAAAGGCAAGAGGCATAATAAAACCGATAAAATTCCTATTTGCATCATGAACTATATCTTGGGGCCAGCAAAGAATAAAAAAATCATTTTTCAAATTATCCGGTACATTCCGAATCATATATTCAATCTTTCTCCGTTTTGAATCCGTTCTTTTTTGCTGATAAAATTTTTTTACGCAATGATTTGGATAAATTGAAGAATTAATGATTCTATGGACAGACCCCTCTCCTCCCGAATTTCCTACACGCGCAGAATCGATTTGAATTTGATTATAAGAAGAGGTGTAGAGATATTCCATATTATATCAGTATTCCGAGAATCATGGTTTTATCATCTGGTTCATTTTTTAATCCCTCAATTCCCTCCTCAATAAATTTTTCCCATTTTAAATTAGCATCTCTAACAGCAATATTATTTTGCACCATAGATTTTAAATGAGCCGCAAGCGGATTAAAAAATTTGGGATAGGGCAAATTGGGATCATTCCATTTATTTGTTGTCGCATCCATATTACTGCATTCGAATGCATAAAATTCACAACCATCTGTCATCATGGTAAAAGCTGTTGGTTTTTCAGCAACAACATTGCTTTCGGGAACAGAAACACCTGACATTGTAAAGTTCAAGTCACTCATCCATCTATCTGAAGTAATAAATATTGTTTGATTCGCTTCCTCCCCTTTGTGAGGTTTGATTAAAGATTTCCATTCTCCTTTTTCGTTGCAATAGCCCGCTCTTCCATCGCCAATATGCGACACAAGTAAACCGATAGGAGAATATATAATGACATTTATCGTACACGCCAAAGAATTAAGTTTAATTTTCTTTTCATCAGCCGATTTTTCAAGCGAATTAAAAATTTGTTTAAATCCTTCGCGGGCTGCGGAGCTCCATTCTTCCTGCGAAGGCAAAATATTATTTTTATTCCAGCCGTTTTTAATGACTAACTGTTTAAAAAAAGCCACTCCTATTTCGTTTGAAACATGCTTAGAACCCAATTGCGAATTTTCCGCGCTTCCCGCTCCGTCAGAGCAAATAGCAATGCCCCAATTACTATCAATGCTTTCACAGTAGTGGTTGTCCTGACAAGGAATATTGCTTTTAACATGTGTTTTTCCAATGGATGAAGCGGAAACTACGAACCAAGAATTTTTTTCGGCAGACGTAAAATTATTTGAGAATGATTTTACAGGCGCAATTACTTCTTCCGTTTTAACTGCAGGAGCTATTGATTTCTCTTCTATTTGCGATGAAGAAATTTCTTCGGAAGGAGAAATTATCTTATCAGAATCTGTTACTGGTTTTTGCTTATTCGGCTCTACAGGAAGTTTTTTTTCTTGCTTTTCTTCGGTAACTGGAGCTAGATTTTTCTCAACTTTTTTTATGGATAATTTTTCCGAATCAATGGAGAAAGGTTCAATCGTTTCATTTGCTACATCTGTTTTTTCTTCAAATAAAATTTCTTCCGATTTAGTATTTCGTTTTTTATTTTTGATAACCGGAATAAATAACTTTTTCTTTTTCATAAATTGAACAACCGACTTTAACCATTTTTTTCCCATGACCACTTGTGCATATTTTCATAAATTAAATTGAGAAGCCAATCATCCATTCCGCAGGATTAGGAAGATTTACTTTGTCTCCATCTTTAGAATGAGTTACTGTAGTCATTGACGCACTCAACCATTTAAAAAATTCTGAGAATTTTAATCCTTGAAGTTTTGCGGCTTGCATTGAAGGATCCGAAATATTTTTCAACATATTCATATCAGCGCCCTGAACACCAAGAGCAAAAAAGAAAAATTCACGATTGCTCATGCCGGTTCTAATTTCCCGCGTTAAACCAGAAATATCCTGTCCCTCATCCGGTGCAGCATCCGAAATCAAAATCACCCAAGGTCTATAATAAGGTTGTCCGGTTTTCTTATACCAGTTTTTACGACTTTGAACTACTTTAATTCCTTCTCTTACGCCATCAACCAATTTTGTTGTTCCCTTTGTGGTAAGCGTAGGCATTCTGAATTTTGAAGCCAAGCTTGGTTCAATTAAGGTTTTAACTTCATCGCTAAATTCTATTACCGCTACCTCAAGGCGGTTAGCAGTAGTTGAATCTGTTTGAATATCCTTATAAAATTCCCGAAGCCCTTCATTTAATTCTCTGATAGGTGCTCCTTCCATAGAACCCGAAACATCAAGAACAAGAGCGCAGCAACATTTTTGTTCATAGTTATCGGGTGATTCGGCTGTAAAATCGTGAAGTGACATAGTGAATAGTGTTATTTTTTTAGTTTATTTTTTATACCTCCGTAGACATTTTAACAGGAAGAATTGTCCCTTCCAAAAAAGTTCCTGCAAGTTTTGAATAAATTATCCCGCGCGCTGTTGAATACGCAAGTCCCTTAACCACCGCTGCAAATTCTGATTTAACAAGAACTTTTTCTGTTTCTTTTGAAGTAAACTTTTGCAGATCAGGGTAACTAAAATAATTATCAATTTCAAATTTTGCTCCTGCATTTAATTCGTGTTCGTTTTTCATTACAATGATATTTGCATTTATAATAACACGAATAAATTGTTTTTCAAGATTATATAAATCAACTGCCTTAAATAAAAAATTTAATTTAAAATCATCTCCTCTCTGCAATGGGGTTTTGGTTGAATTATTTATTTCAGCTTTTAAAATCTGAACGTTGAGATATTCTATTTTGTCTGTTTCTATATTTATATTATCCATGTTTTTTAAAATTTTTGATTTCAATATTTATATCGAAAGATTTGGGTTCAGAAGAAACGTAGGATACTCTCAGGGGAGAGTACGGTTCAACTTTTTGTTTTTCCCGTACCCAATTCCATTCAGGTGATTTTTTTTGTTCTAATAATGCTGCAACTTTATCGGGTGTTGTCAAAATAGTTTCACATAAAATATTTTCCAATCGCACAACAGTATTTAATTCTAAATTTCCTCCAGGAATAAGCATTTGGCTTACTGCTGCAGGACTAATTTTGAGCATATCCGCTAATGCCTTCTGAGTAATCCCACGCTGGTCAAGGATGGAATGAACCTGAGAAATTATCTCAAGAGATTTCACCATCAATGCCCTTTCTTTGGGAGAGATGCGGGATACTTCTTCATCATGAAATTTACTTGGCATAAATTGCTTTTTAGTTATAAAAAATTATTTCTTCTTCACCTGTTTCGTTTATTATTTCTTTTCCTTCAATTCGAATTTCCTTTCTTGCAATTAAATCGTCAATCAATTTTGCAATCGTTTGAGCAAACCTGAAATGCCCAGAAACATTTGGGCAATTCAAAGCTTGGTCTCTTGTTTTTACTCCACCATTTAATAATACAACTACTTCATTCGATAACCTTATGCAGTATAACCGAAGTTCCGAATGCATTACTATTTCAATGTCTAAAATATTTTTTGCACTCTTTCTCGGAGGCGGCAGAGCATCTGCTTTATCTTCGAACCTGAACAAATATGGTTCAGCACCTCGGTAATGATATCCTATTGCATCAATAACTTTCAAAATAATTTTGTATTCTGAATGATGTGAATGTGCCGGGTCGCGATATATCTTATAAAATTTATCCGCTTCATTTGATTCATCTTTTTGTTCATCTTTAATTAACCGCACAGTATAATACTTCACATACTCATATTCCTTAAAGCCCTCCAGTATAGCAAAGATATTCATTTATAGATTAACTTATATTATTATTTAAAATTAAAATTTAACAAATTTTAAGCATAATTGTACAAATGTATTAATTTTTTGATTCAATAATTAACTTAAAGATTAATTTTTTGTGAGTGTTTTTATCAATCAAAATAATTTTGTCATTTATATTGTCAGTATTACAAATAATACTTCCTTTGCATTTACAAACACGAACCGCTCACTATGCCGCCCGAAATACAAATCAACCCCAAGATGGTTGTCCTTGCAAGAGAATCAAGAGGTATCTCTCAAAAAGATATTGCCGAAAAACTCGGCACCTCTCCTACGTTCATCTGCAAAGTTGAAACAGACAGCAGAACCTTATCCGAAGAAACGTTGGGCAAAATGAGCAAACTCTTAAAATATCCTGCCGATTTCTTTTATCAGGAAGGCGAAGCATACATTCCTATGAGTTTGAACTACCGCAAGCGCGACCACGTATCAGCAAAAGTTCTTGTTCCGCTCGAAGCGCAGATCAATCTTTACCGTTTGCATATCGAAAGCATATCTGAAAAACTAAAACTCAAAGAAGTCAATGTGCCTGTTCTGGATTTAAAGAAGCACGAAACTACCGAGCAAGTCGCAAAACAACTCCGCAAGTTTTGGAAGATGCCCAAGGGTCCCGTGGAAAACCTGACCGAATTGCTTGAGGAGAACGGGATCATAGTCATTTCATTCGATTTTGGCACAGAACGTGTGGACAGCAGGACGATTTTCACAAAAGACAAACTTCCGGTAATCTGCGTGAACAAACTTCATCTTGCAGACAGGCAGCGGTTCAGTTTAGCATATGAACTTGGGCATTTGGTAATGCATACCGGCACAATGCCCTCGTTTGACAGGGATATATCACACGAAGCGAATATGTTCGCTGCCGGGTTCCTGCTTCCTGAAAGCGAGATTAAAAAAGACCTTTCCCGACAAGGTCGGGATCCGTCCTCTGGCGGAGAAAAAGATATAACTGTCCCTCTTCTCGGGGAACTAAAGCGCAAATGGAAAGTGTCCATGCAGTCGCTTTTATTCAGGGCTGCGGACTTGGGATTTCTTACGGATAACCAGAAACGATATTTGCTTCAGCAGTTCAATCAAATGCAGATTCGCAGGCGCGAACCTCCTGAACTGGATTTCCCGCAGGAGAAACCAAAACTTATGAGAGACTTAATCACAAAATATAAAAACGCTCATAAATTCTCCGTCAAGGAAATGGCAGCATCCCTGCACCTTGGAGAAGAAGATTTCATGAGTCGGTATGGAGAATGAAAAATAATGTCTAACTATATAATCTATGAAATGCAATGAATCAATCAAAAACAACAAGGGCAGAGATCAAGCCCTACAGCAAAAAAGAATTAGCCATCCTGTATGAAGTAAGCCCGCGCTGTTTCTTCACCATGATCGAACCGTTCGAACCGCTGATCGGCAAAAAACGCGGCTGGTATTACAATGTGAACCAGGTAAAAATCATTTTTGAAAAACTCGGCTATCCGAATGTGTTTCTTAAAGACGAATACAAACCCGAAAAATCCGCAGCATGAGTACAATTATCAAACCCAAACTCACTACAGAAGAATTGCTGAAAATTTCTTCGGAGTTTGCAGATAAAATTTCTCTGAGCGAGAATAAACGCACATCTTTCGTCAAATGGAATCAATCATTGGAAGCAAAACTGCAAACCATGTTTGTTCCGTATTTTACACGAAAAGACAACACGCGTTACGATTATCTGGTCGAAAATATGACACAGTTCGGTTATGCGCTCAAAAGAAAATATAAAACGCTCAGTACTCCGGAAAAGAATTTGCAGAAAAAATACTGGAGATTCATTGCTGAAAAGGTAAAAAACGAAGCGTTGGAATTGAAAGATAGTTACCTGCGAAATTCTGTTAACTATTTTGACTGGAGAGTAAAGCAGATTACAGATTAAATCTGCATCCCTGCTCCATCCTGCATGCATGGCTGCTCCATGCATGCGCCATCACTGCTGCATGCTGGCTGCATCACTGTTGCATGACTGTCGCATTCGGTATTGCTTGAGGCATGGCTGATTTTGTCCTAGAGTAAATACTTCCTGAAAGTTCCCCATCCTTTAGAAAAGTGCGATTGTAGTTAAGATGCTCAAAGATAGTTTGAGATGATACTGAATTCGGAAAGCATGCCGCTCCGCTGTCGCACCTTTGTATCGTGAAATCAAAAAACAATTATAAAAAACAATTTATCATGAGTACACATGCAACCGTGGCAATGCCACACGAAAAAAAACCAGCGAAGATTATTCCCATCAACGCCCAGGTAAAAGAAAAGAAAATGCTGATCGAAATGTCATGGCTGGCCGCCAAAAGCGCATTTTGGAACAACGAACAATTCTCTGAAAAGGAAGAACAAGAGTTCCGAAGGTTAATTTCCGCGCACTTCGAGAGAAATCCGAACTACCGCCAGCAATTCAAAGACATCATTGAACGCATCTGCCTTGCCAAGCGGTATATCTCCAGAAAATTCGGAAGGTATGTCCCCAAGCCAAGCGACTGGCTGAACATCCATTTCAAATACGGATTTGCTGGAACCGCCAAATGGCTGGAAGAAGTAAAAGAGCAGCGCAGGACGGTTCCTCATTATAATAAAGGAACCGCCACGCTTGCGGAAGGGATGCTCAAATTCCTCGACACCGCAGACAATTACGTGGTCCGCAGGTACTGCATGCGCCTGATCGAACAAAAACAATTCGACCTTTTGCAGATTTTTTCAAACACATTATTCAACTATCAATACCAACTCTAATCATGACACAAACTACAGAAAACCCCAGCAGCGACAAAAGACCAACGATTGAGATTCGTCCTTACACCAAGAAAGAACTCTGTGAACTGTATAAAATTTCTCCTGCAACGCTCCGCACCTGGCTGCTTGATTACGACACGCTTTTCAAAAACAAATGGAAGAAACTTTTTAACGTGAACGAAGTGGAGTTCATCTTCCAAACGTTTGGAATCCCCAAAAAAATCTCTGTCTGAAAAAGTTTCCAAACCCAAAAAATCCCGTGAAATATTTTTTCAACCCTGCTCATCACCGAGAACCCGGAAAGTGAGAACTAAAATCGCCAGACCTTTGTGCTTGAATCAGGACAAGAACCGCTTTAGACGCAAACAAAAAATGGAAGTGAAAACAAATCATCCCACCAATACCGACAGCTCCAGCATTTTTCTCACCGGAGCCATCCTCTTCGCCAACCTCGATTACTCGGGGCTGGCGGAGTATGCGATGAAAGCGGCAGTCGGTGGAATCATATGGATGGTTTTTAAACTCACAACCGATTTCATCAGCGGAAGAATAAAAAGAAAGTAAATGAATAAAGATTTAAACGCACAATAAATCCGTCTGAACCCGAAAATAATCTGTTTGAATCTGTATTTATGAAATAATGGGACTGTTTAAAAAAATATTAGTCGGAGCAAGCATCGGTGGAGGGCTCATCGCGGGCGCGTCTTACGCACTGCGATTGAGAAGAACCGGCAAGGAACTGGAAACAGTAACCACTGTAATGGTTCACAAACTCGACCTTAAGAACGTGACGCTGCGGGTAGATTCCACCCTGAAAAATCCCACCGGCACAGGGCTGAAGATCAAGTATCCGTTCGTGAAACTGATTTATCAGGATGCCGTCATCGGCACCTCGCAGGTCGTCAACAGGGACATCGATGTCCCTCCTTACGGAGAAGCAAGGATCGGGAAAATAATGATCCAAGTTCCTCTGCTCGGAATTTTCTCCATCGGTGCTGCACTGGCTCAGTCTCTTGTAAGCGGGGATGCGGTGAAGATGGAGGTGAATACCATCTCCAGCGTTGACCCCAACTGGAAAGTAAACAAGCAGGGAATATGGAAAAGGATCATTCCGTGGATTAAAAAATGGTTTCCCTACAGCAAAAAGGAAACGGTCACTCTCAAAAAGCAAGCGCATGCAGGCTAAGAAAGAAAGATACATATGCGAGGGAAAGGAATATGACAAACTGTTTCCCAAGCCCAACCTCACCGAGAAAACGGTGAAGCGCGGAGCGACTGTTGACGATACGGTGAAGTTCATTCCGAAAGTCGTGCAGGAAACAAAATGGCAGACAGAAAAAATTGCAGAGCAACTAAAAGGAGAAACAGTTTATGAAACATGCCGGAATATATGGGAGTTCATCTACACGCACGTCCGCTATCACAAGAACGAAGCCGGGCTGGAACAGGTCCGTTCTCCCGCGCGGTTATGGCATGACCGATTTCGCGGGGTGGATTGCGATTGTTACACAGTCACCATCTGCGGATTGCTGCTCAACTGCGATGTGGATATCGGCAGCATTGTACTGCGGATAACGAAGTACAAAAACAACTACTTCCAGCACATCTATCCGGTGGTGCGGACAGAAAATCCCGCTGATAGCGGAACAGGATTCAACTACATCACGCTCGACTGCGTGGTGGACAAATTCGATTACGAAGAACCATACACAGAAAAACAAGACACAAAAATGGACTTACACTACTTAGACGGATTCAGCGAGACCCAGTTGCAAGAACCCTACGATGGGGACGACTTTGACGGACTCGGAAAAAAGGGGAAAGCAAAAGGGAAGGGAAAAGGATTTTTCAAAAAAGTCCTTCACGCCACCAATAAACTTAATCCCGCAACCGTCATGCTTCGCAACGGGATACTCGCTTCGATGAAACTCAACATTTTCAAAATCGCACAGCGCATCAAGTGGGCATATGCCAGCGAAGCGGAACTGCAGAAACAGGGCGGAGACATCAGTAAATGGAAAAAACTCGTAACGATAAAAGACAAACTGGAAAAGATTTTCTACGGTGCAGGCGGAAAACAGGAAAACCTCAAGAAAGCAATCCTCACAGGAAAAGGAAACAAGAATAAAGAAGTGGCGGGGTTGTTCGGATATATGCCGGAAGGGACGGTGTTCGAGATGAACGAACGCACTCCTCTTCCCCAGCTTATCGGAGAAGACATCTATACATCCGAAAACGTGGAAGGCATGGAAGGGTTTGAGGGCTTCGGTGAACTCGGAGAACCTGTGACGGCTGCTACAATCGCTTCTGCCACAGGAGTGCTCGCTGCTATTGCGGGGCTTCTCAAAGGCATCGGAAATATTTTTCCGAAAAAAGAAAAAGGCTCGGAAGATTTTGAGAACACAGAAAAAGAAGATGCTGCTGTAGCAGAACAGGCGCAACATCTTCCCGCTTCAAAATCAGATGATACCGCTCTGACTATCGAAGAAGATGGAACTGATTCTTCAACCAACAAAAAAGAAGTTGCAAAAACAGACGGGAGCGGAGAAGATTCGGGCGATGGAAGCAAACCAAAAGGATTCTGGGCAAACAATAAAAAATGGCTCAAGCCAACGCTGTGGGGAATCGGGGGAGTCATCGGTCTGAGCCTGCTCTATGCCGGGTACCGCTACGTGACCAAACCAAAAAAAAATACTTCCCCGCAGCCCGCACTTTCAGGATTGAAGGGAAAGAAAAAGAAACATGACAGTAAGGACAAAAAGAAAAATGTGGAACTCGTTTGAGGAATGAAGTAGACAATAAACAGTAGACAGTAAAAAAATAAAAATATAAAAAAATTAAAATCAAAATTAAAAACCAAGCGACATGGAAAAATCAACCAACACATACGAAAAAGAAGCAAAGAAGAAAAAACTGCTTGGAGGCATCACCAAAGACCTCGAGACAAAAGGTGATTTGAAAAACACCGCGATTGAAACGGTGAAAGATGTTGTGGTCGGTGCGCTCGGTGGTGGAGTCGTGGGAGCGGCGCTCGGCAGGGCATCCCTCGCAGTCGGAGCGGTGATCACGGGCATAGGTCATTATACCAAAAGCCGTCTCGCTTCCATCTTCGGTCTCGGCATGATGGCTTCCGGCACGTATCAGAAACCGGGCGTGAACGGCACGGAGGATAAACAGGATTTGCTCGAAGGCGCGAAAGAGCGCGTGCTTTCCTTCAAAGAAAACATTCAGCAAAAATTATGGCTGGATAAAGTGTTGAAGGGGAAGAAAAAGGAAGAAAAGAATGATGAGAAAAAAGAAGGCACAAACGGTGTGGGCGAAGTGCAGTATTTCATTCATCCCTCGGAAGAGAAAAAAGTACTCGAAGGAGCAGATGAAAAAGAACCCGACATGAGCGCAATGGACACTATCGAAAAACTTGTTGCGAAAAGCGGAGAGGAGTTCATTCAAAAACAGGAAATGAAAGGTTCTCCTGATTCCGATTCAGAAATGGGAGCGTTGGATCCAACTGAAAGGAACTACTGAAAAGAAGTAGGCAGTAAGCAGTAGGCAAAAGAAATCCAAGAAAATACGGCAAACAATTAATCTGCGAAGGCAAATTCAGCGTAAGCCTTGACTAAAAAGAAAAAAATAAAACAATAACAACTAAAAACCAACAACCATGTTAGAACAATTAGAAGCAACTGAACAGTACACCAATCAGGGAGCCTTGATTGGACTGGACGGAGACAACGATGAACTTCTCGGTGAAGTTCTTGGCGCACTCCGCAAAATGAACCCGCTGCAACGGCAGCGCACCGTGAACAAACTCGCGGCACTTCCTCCTGCGAGCCGCGGCTCACGCGCTGAAATGGAAAAACATTTTTCCGAACTGCCAAAGCACATTCAGGAAGGGCTGCGAAAAGGAGAACTGCGCCTCGCGGACACGGTGATCTACTCCATCAAACCCGTGACGAGCAAAACCATCAAGATGTTTGAAACGCAGGACGACAAGCAAACGGGCTTGAGGAACATCTCCAACGCGAAACTCCCGAAGAACCAAGCGATGCTGGTGAGCGGAATCATTTTGCTGGCAGGAGTTTCTGCGGATGCAACCCCCGACAAAATGATGGCTGCACCTTATGACCTCATCGAGATGTTTCCAGCGATTGCCAACGGGGAATTCGGACTCAAGGCGAATAAAAAGCAATTGATCCCCGATGGAACCAGCAATGAAGTTTTCAAAACCCGCAACTTCCACAGCGTGACTTCAGGGTATTACAAACTCGCCAACCCGCGCCTGATTCACGATGACATCCTGGTGGAGCTTACGCTCGAACTCGGAACGATGGACGGAATCGCAGCAAACACAAATGTGTGGGCAGGACTGCACGGAACGATGACGACTCCGTAAGGAGATGGGCAGACAGGCAGAAGGCAGTAAGCAAAAAATAAAATTGCAACTGCTTCTGCCGCTCCCAATTTTTAAAATCAAAACCAAGAACCAAGAAAGAAAAAACTATGAGCAAGATTGTACATAAACGATTTGACCTCGATGTCACGCAGGAGAATAAAACGTTCTCCAAAACTTTTGAATTAGACAAAGACATTACCACGGTCAAAGGCGTGGGAATTTCCAGCAGCCGCGATGATTTGCTTTACGCACGGGGCGAACAGCGTATTGAAATCAACCGCGAGGAATTTTTTCCCGATAACTACGAGAGCAAACGCCTGATGGCGGGAGTCAACTCGGATGTGAATGCAAGGTATTATGATTTGGGCGATGTGTCTTCTGGCAACAAAAGCATCAAAGTGGATTTCAAGGATGTGCCCAACGAACTCACCTTCTTCCGGCCCTACCGCGTGTCGTATTATTTCCTCTGTGAAAAAACAGAAATGCAATAAATAACTCTGCGGTGAAAGAAAAAGTAATCATACATACGGTGCCCGTGACGAAGAAAGGAGAAATAAATTCTTTTCAGATAAAACTTCCTTCCGATGCAAAAAAAATTATCGGCATCGAGTCTACGGTGAAAGGCATCGAAGGATTAGCAGGAGCGCCTGCCGGAAGAGCCGTTGTAACGCCTGGTTTTCCCCTGCCGGGTTCGGCAATAGCGATAGCGGGAGTACCCTTTGCAGGAATAGACCCACCCTTCGCGGCAGTAGCTCCTTCAGGAGGGCTTTTCTTCCGCCACACTCCGATTGCCGGGGAACTGAGGCTGCAAAGCCACGGTCCCTCGAATTTATTCTACTCCACCGATGTGAAACTCACGGATGCGAATGCAGGCTACGGAGATTTCTCTCAAACCGGTTTTTGGAGACCGCAGGTTTTTACGCACGGAGAAAAATTCCTCGAAGACCTCGTTCTGGTGGATGATAATTCCTACGTGCTGAGCGGAACGTACCGCGATAGGTTCGGAGAAGAGCGGGGACATGATTTTAATTACAGGGTGAATGTGTATGTATGGTACGCGATTGAAAAGTAAGCAGTAGGCAATTGGCAATAGGCAAAAAGAAAAAATACAAAAAAGAAAATGACAATCGAAATCGCACTCGAATACATCATCCCCCAGCGGATGGAAGAACTGGGAATCGGAAAAAACTATGTGCCGCGAATAGAACACCTCGCTCTTCAGCCATTGGAAACGAAAATCATTTCTGCCTACAACCAGTTCTACTTTCTCGGTGAAGATGCAGACGATGTGAGCGTTTCTTCCGAGACAGGTGTATTTGACCTTAGCTTTCAGAACGCGAACAAAATGCAGTACGAGCATCAGGGAGAAATCATCGTTAAAAACTATTCATCCACGATCAATCACCTGCGATTCATACAGGTGATACCGAAAAAATAATTGAGAAAAATGGAAAAACCATACGAGAAAATAGAAAAGTACGATCCCATCAAACTGGAAAAAATAAAACAGTTCCTCGAAGGCAAAGCCATCAAAGGAAGCCCGCGCTACTATGAAATCCATGTGGACAATCTCAAAGTGGTGGAAAAGACCAACAGCCTCGATGATTTTGACACCTATGAAGAATACCTCTATGACGATGTGAAGGAAGTCGTGGTTCAGATATACACCACTTCCGCAAAATCTCCCCGCCCGTTGAGCCGCCATGTTTTTTTGCTTGAAGAAGAAAAAAAAGAAGAGCCGAAGAAAGCGGAACTCTTAAGTGGAACAGAGGACATTAAAACACAAATCACCGAGCAGGTAACCGTGGCAAAAGAACGATGGGATGCCGAACTAGTAAAAAAAGAACTCGAAACCGCGAACCAAAAATTACAGCAAGCGGAAAACTATATAGAAATTCTCACCAGGCAGCTGGAAGAAAAAGGGAAAGGCGATGATATGAAGGATTTGGGAAATACCCTGATCAAAGAGGTGCTTCCTCACTTTCTCGGGAATAAATCTTCAGACGGAAAAACACTCTCGGGTTCAGAAGAGAAAAAAGGAGAAACCACCTTTCAGAAAAAAACTGCTGAGACAAATAATACGCTTTCCGAAGAAGACAAACGCCACCTCGAATTTATCCGCGCACTGGAAGATCAGTTCGATGAAGAACAGATGGCAGCCGTTCTCGACATCGTGAATGCGCTGGGGGAGAATACAGAGAACATCAAAACGGTTGCTTCTATGCTGAACCTAAAACAAGAATCCCAACAACAAAAATAATCATGAAAAAATTCTATTACGATTTATCCTTTGAAGCACAGTCGGAGAAAGAGGCAGAGATGAAAGTGTTTTCTCTCGAACAGCTTCTTCCCAAATGCATCGCAGATTTAAAAACAAACGGGTTGAAGGATCAACCACTTCCACTTCAAAATGTACGAAGTTCAACTAAAGAAGAAATACAACTTATGTGTTTTGCGCGAAAAATTGAAACGGTAGGAAAAATACTTCAGCACATGACGCAGGACGCTGACAGCATAGATGCGATAGCGGATTTGCTTGGACTGCATGACAAACCAAAAGAAGAATAAGTCTTTTTCAAATATCCAACCGATTAAAAATCATTTTATGAAAAAATTTAACTACGACCTAACCATCGAAGCGTCTGCCGAATCGGAAGCCGATTCCAAAATGAAATCGCTTGCTGTGCTTTCTTCCAAACTCAGCGCAAAGGAACTGCAAAAATTATCCGAGGTGGTGAGCAATCCCATCAAGCTGGCTATTGCAAAACAAAAGTTGGGAGTATAAAAAGCCCATCCCCAACTGACCTGCGGTCGCAACCTACGGTTGTCCAAGGGAAGGGAGAAAAAAAAATGAATGCGACAAAACAAATAAGAGAAAATAGTTCCCTCCCCAATGGGGAGGGCGAGGGTGGGGCATCATTTACGCTCAAAGAAAAAATCCTCTACGGATTGGGAAGCATAGTTGTGCTGACAGGAAGTTTTTTTCTCGGAAGGCATATCGTGCGAAAAGGCATTGCTAACAAAGAAGAAAATAAAACGTTGGAAGAAAATACGCCCGCGACATGGGCGAAGCAGGTCAAAATGGCATTTGAAAATGACGGATGGCCTGGAACAGACACAGAAAAACTCCGAAAGGCATTGAGGGAAATTCCGAGCAAAGAAGAAATGAACAAAGTGGCGAAGTCCTATAAAAAATTGTACAACTCTAATTTGTTCAATGACATGAGCGATGAACTGCAAAGCACCCAGTACAATGAAATGCTTTCCATCATCGCCAGCAAGCCGGAGAAGAAAGGAGGAAAACCTGTCGATTCCGGCAAGCAGTACGAAGAATGGGCGAAGCGGCTCAAGTCTGCTTTTGATAAAACGTATGGTCCCTTCCCCGGTACGGATGAAGATGCCGTCAAAGCGGTGTTCACAGAAATTCCTTCGCAGGCTGCTTTTCTTGAAACAGCAAAAGCCTACTGGAAACTTTATAACAGCAATATGCTGGATGATCTGAAAGGCGAACTCGAAGCGTGGGAATATCTCCCATATATAAAAATTATCGCTTCAAAACCAAAAGCATGAAAATGAAAAACGAAAAGACAATTAGTTCTGAGGATAAAAAGAAAAAGAAGAAACGCATTATTCTCTTCGGGCTGGGAACTGCGGTTGCCGGTATCGGGGGATATTTCGGATGGCAGTGGTGGAAAACAAGGCGTGCTAAAAAGGAAGAAGAACAGGAAGACGATTCATCGTTCAAAATTCCTTCTCCTCCTCAGCAGAGTTCTTTTCTTCCTTCTAACACTACTCCCCGCAATGATGATTTTCCTCTAAAGAAAGGGAGCAAAGGAGCGAAAGTGAAAACGCTTCAGCAGTCACTCATCGCCAAGTACGGAAAAAGAATTTTGCCCAAGTACGGTGCGGACGGAGATTTCGGAAGCGAAACAGTGAATGCGCTGAAGAAACTGAATCTGCCGGAAGAAATTGATGACAGCACCTTCAACGTGCTGACTAAAGGAAATGCCATCAACGCTTCCGAAGTAGCCAAAACGCTCTATAAAAATGCCGTGAATAAAAATCTTGCACAGGTTCTCTTCACGCTTCGGGGAATGAAAAGCAGAGAAGATTATTCTGCCGCGAGCGAAGAGTTCAAAAAATATCCGCTTCGCGGAGTAAGGCAAACCTTAGTGAATGGGCTGCTTGACAGTTTTTCAGATGACAAGCAGAAACAGCAGATACGGCTGGAGTTCTCGCGCATGGGACTGAAGTATGACGGAAGCAAATGGTCGCTTTCGGGCATTGAAGGTCCCGCTATCATCACCAACCAAAAAACAGTGGTTTGGAAAAGTCCCCGCGAAGGAATAAAAGTTCCTGCGGGTATGATTCTCGGAACAGAAATCACCGAACGGGACGGCTACACCGCTTTTGAAAACAACGGAGAAAATTTTTTAGTCGAAACAAAAACTATAAAACATCTATGAGAAACATAAAATTTATCGTGGTGCATTGCACCGCCACACCGCCTTCGGCTACGCTGGAGGCAATCAAAAAATTCTGGAAAGAAGAGCGCGGATGGGGAGACACACCGGGCTACCATTACATCATCAAGCGAAGCGGAGAAATAGTGAAGCTGCTTGCTGAAGCCCAAAAAAGTTACGGTGCATACGGGCATAATGCAGAATGCATCCACATCGCTTACATCGGGGGAGTTGATAAAGACAATAACCCCATTGACAACCGCACGGATGCACAGAAGGAATCCATGTTCCAAAAACTTTTTCAGTTATCACAGAAATATCCGCAGGCAAAGATTCTCGGACACAGGGATTTTCCTGAAGTGAAAAAAGCATGTCCGAGTTTCGATGTTAGGGAATGGCTGAAGAATTATGTTCCCGATGTTCTGACCAAGCAGAATGATGAGGGCGAAGAAGAACAAAATCTCGCTGCCTGATGCTCTCGCGCATGAAATCCATACTCCGAAGGAAAAAGTTTACGCTTCACACGCGCCCTTACGAACTCAACATCGTGGGGCTTCGTTCAAAAAGCGTTCTCGCGAATCGTTTCGATGATGAGATACATGTGTTCTACAGAACAACAAATGGTAAATGGAACTATCATATATATAAAGCAACTACTGACCCCGGCACCTACTGGCTGGAAAACCCAACCGAACCGCAGGGCACAGCCATACTCGCACAGGGGCAATACGCAGATGCGTATGAAATCGGGCTGCATAAAGGAAAGTATAAAGCCCTTGTTCAGAAAAAACCTGTAACCATTCTCCGCGATTACGACCGCAACGCTTATCTCGATTTTCTGAACGGAACGAAGCTGACGGGAGTTTTCGGGATCAACATTCACCGTGCTCTCGCACAGGGAAAAACAAAATTCATCGAAAAATTTTCCGCAGGATGCCAGGTCTTTGAAAACGCAGAGAACTTTTACGAGTTTATGGAACTCTGCGAGAGGCACCGGAAACTGTACGGAAACAACTTCACCTATACGCTGATTGACTTTAGGGCGATACGCAGGGAAAGTTTGAGAAGAATTCTCATCGGAACGCTGACGCTCGGTCTCGGGATATGGGCATACAACGAATACGATCACAATTAATAACAACCAAAAAACAAAAAACCAATGGAAACAAAAAACAGAAAAACAGAAAACAATTTCATGGAGAATATTTTCAAAATCGTTCTTCACACGATTGCCCAAACACCCGCTCCTTCTCCAAAACCACAGGGCGATGTGATCAGCATCACCAACATCAACATTGTTGTTGCGATTCAGCCCAACCGAAAGGGGTTTTTCAAATGGCTGATGGGGCTCATCTGGTAAAAAAGAATTCACCCGATGAACGAGAAAAACTTTCTGGAAGAAATTCTCAAAGACAAGGACGGAAGCTACAACCTGCGGGAAGTGGTCACGCTGGTCTTTGTAGCGATCACCATTATCAGCTGGATTGGAGAACAGTTTTTTGGAATTGTAGTTCCCGAATATATGTTCTACTCCTTTGTGAGTTTGGTGGGAGCAGGATGCTTCGGTTACTCTATTGAACGAAAAACCCGACTGCCGGACGGGCAGGCAAAATCAAACCTTAACAATCAAAACGAAAAACAACCATGAAAAAACTTATCGGCTTATTAATGATTCTTACACTGATTACCCTCAGCACCTACAACCTTGTTACGCCTGAGCAGACACCGCCTGCAAAACAGGATGTCACTAAAAAGAAAATAACAATCATTCAGAAACAAAAAGAGAAAACTGACAACGAATACCGGCAGACTGTGCATCTGCTTCTTCGGGAAAACGACAGTTTGGAATTTGCTGTGAAGTATGCTAAGGAGAAACTGAAGAAATCCAAATCAAAAGTGTTTGCGCTTCAGAATAAAATTAATGCTACGATTGAAAAACAAAAAATTGAAACCGACACCGCTTCCAAACTGGCATACTGTGATTCACTAAAATCAGAAGTGACAAATCTGCTTGTGCAATCTACAGAACGCGACAGTTTATGCGGCAGCACGATTGTCCTTCTAACTGCACAGGTTCAAAACAGGGATTCTTCTTTCAGTATTTGCGAAAAGAGTTATTCTGAAATGAAAAATCTGCTGGATAATTCACTTCAGCAGCAGAAAACCCTTGCAGATAATCTGAACGAAGCAAGCAAACAACTCCGAAAAAAAACCTTCCGGTCCCGCCTGCTTGTATGTGGAGCGATGGTCTTGACAGGATTTTTAGTTCATGATATGCTTACAGGAAAAAGATAAACCATGAAGGAAAAATTAATTGTATCCACCGCCACTCTTGTCGCATCGCTGGCAAGCTACCTCTATGCGAAGCATGCCGAGAAAGATGCCGTGCCGTTCGTAATGATCGGTGGTTTTTTCGGTGCGGTCATCGGGGAAGCCATTGCCAAAGCATTTGAAAAGGACGATGACGACAATAACAACTCGCCTGACCTTAACACAACTTAAACAGGTTAAAATCATGCACGGAGCATTGTATAGGAAAGATGCCGGACTTGGTTCTGTTCTCGAGAAAAATATTCCCGAAGTGAAAATTATTTTTAACCCTTCGGAAAAAAAGTTCCATGGTAAAGTCACCCAGCCCGGTGAAGTGGCTGAATTTGTCCGGAGAGTCATCGGCAAGGATGAAATTAATGTCCGAGAGCATGCCGTAGTGCTTTATCTCAACCGCATGAACCGCATCATCGGGTATTATCATCTCAGCACGGGAGGAGTAAGCGGAACAGTCATAGATCCCAAACTTATTTTTTCAATTGCCGTAAAATCTCTTTCAAGCGCCATCATTGTAGCGCACAATCATCCCAGCGGAAATATTTCACCAAGTGTAGCGGACAGGGAGATTACCAACAGGCTAAAACAAGCTGGAAAACTGCTCGAAGTTGATTTACTTGACCATATCATTGTTACTCCGACAGAATATTTTTCATTCGCTGATCAGGGAATGATGTACGGGTTGGACGGTATTCATAAAAAACTTATCGCAAATTCCATTCTCTGCGGAGATGTGCTGGGGGTAATGAAAGACCTTCCTGACGAAAGCATCGACTGCGTGATTACTTCACCTCCCTACTGGCAGCTCAGGGATTATGGATGGAAAGGACAATGGGGGCTGGAGCCCACCTATATGGAATACCTCGACAATCTCTACCTGCTCATGGATGAAATCAAGCGTGTGCTAAAACCGAGAGGAACAGTATGGGTGAATCTTGGCGATAGTTTTTTCGGAAGCGGAAACGGAAGCGGGCAGGATTTGAAAGAAGCGAAGAAAAATAAAATGAGAAAAGCGGAAGCTGCTCCCAAGATTGCCAACAATCACAAGAAAAATAAACTTTTGCATAAATCACTTACGTTAATTCCCCATCGCTTCGCCATCGGGTGCGCCAAGCGGGGATGGATTGTACGCAACGACATCATCTGGGCAAAACCCAATTCCCTTCCCGAAAGCGTGCGAGACCGTTTTTCAAAAAAGCACGAACATATTTTTCTGCTAGTAAAAAGGAAAGATTATTATTTCGATTTGGATGCCGTGCGCGCTCCTTACAAAGCATCTTCCATCGAGCGAGTCAATTACGACATGACGGCTTACGGAGGAGATCCAAAAAATCCAAAGGGACCTTTTGGAAAAGGAATCAAGGGAGGAGGAAAAAGAAAAAAGATAAAGCTGAACCCGCTCGGTAAGAATCCGGGAGACGTGACGGACTATTGGAGCATTTCCACCAAGCCGAATCATGAGAAACATTACGCAGCCTTTAACGGAGAACTGATTACAAAGCCCATTCTTGCCGGATGCCCGAGAAATGGAATCGTGCTGGATCCCTTTTGCGGAACAGGCACGACAGGCGTAAGAGCCATAGAACTTGGAAGAAAGTTCATCGGCATAGAAGGAAAAAAATCTTACTGCAAAATTGCTGAGAAAAATATTGAAAGAGCCCATCCCCAACCCTTCCTGAAGGGAAGGGAGATAGATTCATTAATAAAGGAACTGAAACAATTAAACT
This sequence comes from Bacteroidota bacterium, assembly GCA_016213405.1. Taxonomy (NCBI): domain Bacteria; kingdom Pseudomonadati; phylum Bacteroidota; species Bacteroidota bacterium. The sequence goes on along the minus strand of JACRAM010000036.1, from coordinate 37,887 downwards.
TTAATAAAGCTGCGTAATCCATTCTCCTCCCCTTCGGGGAGGTCGGGAGGGGCTGTATGAAAACACCGATCACATACTACGGGGGAAAGCAGACAATGGTGAAAATTCTATTGTCGCTTATTCCTCCGCATACATTGTATTGTGAGCCATTCTTCGGAGGAGGAGCATTATTCTTTGCCAAACCGAAATCAGAAACGGAGGTGATTAATGACAAAAACGGAGAAGTGATAAATTTTTACAAAGTGGTGCAGACAAAATTCCCTGCATTGGAAAAAGAAATCCGGTCTACGCTTCACAGCCGTGAGTTATTTAAAAACGCGAGAGTGGTGTATGAGCATCCTGATATGTTCTCCGATGTGAAACGCGGATGGGCGTTTTGGACTTTAACGAATCAGGGATTTGCCGGGATGGTAACCTCATGGGGATTTGGTAAAGACAACTCTAAGGAAGTATCGCTCGCAAGAAAAAGAAAAAACTTTTCCAAAGAATATGCAAAGCGATTACAGGCTGGATCGCGTGTTCAAGATGCACAAAATGCTGTGTTCTCTACAAACGGAGGGGTTTTCCATATAGAAAATTCCACACTTGATAGAAATTATCAGCATGTAGTCGTTCAAACATCTACTTCTGCACTTACACCTGCCACTATTCAAGGTTCGAACTTTACTTGTAGCGGATTACTCATAAGTCCTCATAGTGGAATCAGAACTATTCGCGGATTTGAAATTACAGATGTAAATGCAATCACCATAGGAATAACAGGAGCTTCAAATAAAAATTTATTTGATAATATGGATATAGGCATTCATAGCACCAATAGTAATGTCAACGTCATTAATGACTTATTTAATAACATTCAACAAACTTCTATTGTCGCAATACCCATTTGCTGCGCTTTGGGAACTTGCTCTGGCAGTCAATGTAATCCACCTCCGGTGGGATTTGCCATTCATGCTACAGGAAATCCTACAGGAAATCCAAACCGCACACTGACTGTTGGCGGTATTGTTGCAACGCAAAAATGTACCATACAGGTTTGTTCGAATGCAATATTTGCCCAGCAGAATATTAATGTGGATGTGCAAAATAATATTTTAACTAATATTAATTCTTCCTCTATTATTCCTTCCAATTCTATCAGGGTTACAACTACTAATGGAAAAACTGTATTGATAAAGGGAAACAAACTGACCAATGTCAGAAATGGTATTTTCTTTTCATCCAGTAACAACACCACAGCAACAATTTCCAATAATACCATAACAAATTTTGGTGCATCAACTTTTGGTGGTAATGCAATTCAAACGTTACAAACAAACAACTGTACCATTGATATTGGATTTAATGCGATTAATGGAGGCAATGCAAACAAACAGACAGGAATAAGAATGCAAAATGCAATCATATCTCCTGGTTCCACCTATGTTCATAATAACAATATTAAGAACATTCAAAATGGAATCTGGGGCACCAATATTCCTTCTGCCAATATCGGCAGTTTGAACAAAATATATTATCTTCCTTCGATTCCTTCTTTCATTTCATACGGCATACATTTAGAAAACACCACAGGGGCTACAATCAACCAAAATCTTGTACAGCGCAACGGCAATAATAATCCTACACCTAGTTACACTACTCAACTTTTTGGAATATCTGCCGACATCAGTCCTACTTCACAGATAACCAATAATCAAATTGACAGAACAGGAACAGGCATTCGCTGCTTTGGCAATCATCTTCCTTCTAGTACTGTTCAATGCAATATTCTTAATTTAAACCAACGAGGAGTTACCCTTGAAAATACTGATATTGGAAACCAGGGAACTACATCCTCTGCGTCAGATAATCAATGGAATGTTTTCGCTGGAAGAGATGCAGATGTAAAGGGGATTTTTAACACACAAAGGACATGGTATGTTCAAAGTTCCAGTTTGCCTTATAAACCCCAAATCATTAGTCCATTCAATACAATTCTTATACCACCACCTGTACCTTCTACTAATGCTTGCAGTAATCCTTGTTTCCTCCCTCCACAATTATGTAACTATCAGCTTTTGGGGCAAATTGCAAAAAATACTCCCCCCTTAAATCAGGCATCTTTTGAGATGCAGTTTATGGCAAAGCAAACTGCGCTGTCAGAAATAAGAAAAGATACTATACTGCTGCATTTGCTTGGCACACCGGAGGATACGGTGCTTCAGAATTTTCATGACAGCATGATGAATACCAACATGGGCAAGATACAAAAAACCCGGGAGTTTATATCCAGGAATGATTTCTCCAATGCAGCGATTGTCAATAACAGCATATCTGCTGATAACCTGATAGAACAGAATCATAAAACAGTTCATGATGTATTTCTGCGCAGTTGGGCGAATGATATTGATGCGTTTAGCCCGGCTGATTCTGCGGCTTTGCAGAATATCGCGTTGCAAAATCCTTTGTCCGGTGGCATTGGGGTTTACGATGCGCGTGTAATGCTTGGAATTGATGTAAATGATTTCGCTCCTCTGAGTGCAAGATTTTCAGAAGAGGTGGAAATGCCTGTAACTATTGATAATGTGGGCATAATGTATCCTAATCCCACATCAGATGGCGCGGTATATGAAACAGAGCTTGAAGAAAATGAAACGGGCGCATTGGAAATTTACGATGTGATAGGAAATAAAATAAGCAGTTATGTGCTTGTGCCGGGAGAAAATAAAGTTTCTGTTTCAACAACCGACATATATTCGGGAATATATTTATATAAAATAATTATTAACGGGCAACTTGAAGTGACGAACAAACTCGCAGTAACGAAATAAATCAATAAAGTAAAAGAAACAGGAAGACAGTTGTAAATTGTTTTCCTGTTTTATTTTTTTACAGGATGAAAAATGCGCTTTACATCTTACTGTATTATTTTCTTAGTGGCTTTAATAATCTCTATTCTCAAAACTTAGTTCCTAATTATAGTTTTGAGCAGTATGATACTTGCCCCAATAATGTCAGTCAAATATATTATGCCGTTCCGTGGTTTCAACCAAATAATGGAGGAGGTAATACAACAAATTCAAGCAGCACGGATTATTATAATCCATGTTCTACAAATCCTTTTGTTAGTGCTCCTCAAAATGTTGTCGGCTATCAATATGCAAGAACTGGTGTCAGTTATGCTGGATTTTCAGGATTTAATCCCGGTGGCTGGCCTCCGCTAACTGAAGGAAGAGAATACCTTGAAGTGCAGTTGGTCGATACTTTAACAGCGGGGAAAAAATATTGTGTTAGTTTTTATGTGTCATTTGGCGATCAAGCGGTTTTTGCAATTGATATGATTGGGGCATATTTTTCAAATAACAGTATATTACAAAGTGACCCTAATTATTCTAACCTCCCATTTATTCCCCAGATTAATAATTCTAAGGGAAATGTTATTTCTGATACTTTGAATTGGATATTGATTACAGATGATTTTATTGCCAACGGTGGGGAGCAGTTTATGACCATAGGAAATTTCTATCTAAATGATAGTACAACAATTGTAAATTTTCATCCAACTGGAAATGCTTATGCGAATTATTATTATATTGATGATGTTACCGTAACTCCATCAGTAACAGCAAATGCAGGGACAGATGTTTCAATTGTACAGGGGCAAAATACCACACTCAACGCAAGCGGTGGTGGTATTTATAATTGGTATCCCTCTACAGGATTAAATTGTACAACTTGTTCCACTCCGGTTACATCACCCAATACGACAACAACTTATTATGTTGTCGTGAGCGATTCTTTTGCCTGCGGTAATGATACAGATTCTGTTACTGTGTTTGTAACTCCCACGCCAGTATCTCCTGAAACAACACTTTTTTTTCCAAACGCCTTTTCACCGAATGGAGATGGACAAAATGATATGCTGTATGTCAAGGGTTCAATAAAAGAAATGCATTTAGAAATTTACAATCGCTGGGGAGAGAAAGTATTTGAAAGTAGTGAGCAAAACATGGGATGGGATGGAAAAAATGCACCAACCGCAGTTTATGTTTACTACCTCAAGGCAATAATGAATGATGGGAAAGAAATTTTTCAGAAGGGGAATATTTCGTTGATAAGATAAGCGGAAAGCATTTAAAAATTGTTTTCCTGTTTTTCTTTTACAAGATGAGAAATGTGTGTTACATACTTATTATTTTATCTTGGTTTTTGGTAATTTTAGCAAAGGAAATGCAACCTTTCCAGACAGATAGGCATCTTTACACATAAACGCGACCTTAATAACTTCCAGAATGAAAAAATATCTACTCATTTTCTCGGCAGTTTCTCTCACTTTGACAGTTGAGCAAGCACAGGCACAAGTTACTTTTCAGAGAATTTTACAGCCACCAAATGCTTTTGGAAAAGTTCTTCAAAGCAAATATCCTCCCTATGAATATATATCTTTTACATATGAAATTTTTGGTGCGTATCTGTCCAAGTACGACACAAATAATGTTTGGTTATGGACAAAAACTTATGGAACGGGGCAGTATGTGAAACCTGCTGATTGTTTACAAACCTCGGATGGTGGATTTATTATTGCTGGAGGCATATCATTGCCTTCAAACAATAATGACGGCTGTTTAATCAAAACCGATAGTAATGGGAATTTACTTTGGACAAAAGTGTATGGTGATACTTCATCATCGGAAGCGTTTGGCAGTATTTCCCAAACTAATGATGGTGGATATATACTTGCAGGCAGTATAAAAATTGGGAATGGTAATCCTGATGCGTATATTGTAAAGACAGATTCTTCAGGTAATCTATTGTGGACAAAATATTTTGGACAAACTGGAGCGAATGAGTCTCCCTATGATATTATTCAAACGAGTAACGGTGGGTTTTTACTTACAGGAAGAGACTTCTCTAATGGTAAAATGCTCGTAAGAATGGATTCTATTGGAAATATTTTATGGCACAAGGATTATGGAGCAGGCAACGCATATTCCATTATACAGACAACTAATGGTAATTTTTTACTAGCTTGTCAAGCAAGTGCTGGATTTGGTCCAGCCAGTTTAATGGAAATTGATATTAATGGTAATGTTCTCTGGTCAAAAGCATATGGAATTTCTTATGAAAATATTTATTCAATAAACAAAACAAATGATGGAGGTTACATTTGTGCTGGTGAATCTAGTTTTGGCTCTGGTGGTAGCACTTTGCTTTTAAAAGTAGACAGCATTGGCAACTTAATATTATCAAGGATATATGGCAAACAATATGGTGATTATGGTCGTGATGCTATCCAAACAAGGGACGGTGGATATTTGATTCTTGGAGATATTGATGCCTATGTTTTCCCTGGAGACCCCGCAGATGGTTATTTAATAAAAACCGATTCATTAGGTGTTAGCGGATGCAACGAAAACAATGCGCCTGTAAATGTTAATATTATTACAGTTACATCTTCAAACATTCCGCAAATTACTGGAACACTAGGAGCAATGAATACTTATTCAATAACAACTTATGCTCCATCCTATGACAGTGTTCTTTGTGCTTCTATTGTTGCAATAGAAACAATTACTTCTATAAATAATATAGTAACCATTTCACCCAACCCCTTTTCTTCCTCGACAACTTTGCAATCAGACATTCTTTTCAGAAACACAACTCTCACGGTTTACAACTCCTACGGACAACAAGTAAAACAAATAAAAAATATTTCAGGTCAGGAAATAAAATTGCAACGAGACAATTTACCAAGCGGATTGTATTTCATTCGCTTGACTGAAGGTGATAAAACTTTAGCAACGGATAAATTGATTATCGCGGATAACTGACACGCAACCTTTGACAGTTACTTTGCATCTTAACAATAAAACAAACAACAATGAAAAAATATCTACTCTTCACGACAGCCATGTGCATGGGTTGGGCGTTCAATTCATTTAGCCAATGCTCCGTAACTTTATCGACAACAAATGCACTCTGCAATGGAAACTGCGATGGCACTATGACAGCAACGCCTTTTGGCGGAACTCTTCCTTACACCTATTTGGATATTTCAGACATATTGACCCCTCTGTTTCAGAGTAAATTGACCCCCATGAGTTAACCGCTGATTTCATTACTGGCAGAGAGTGATTGTTAGTTTAAATATTTATACAAAGGTATTTATTCTTCATTTGTTTCCAAATCTGTTTTTCTTTTACGCATGGATTCGCCTTTAAGTTCGATGCGCTGTGCATCGTGAACAATGCGGTCAAGAATTGCATCGGCAATAGTTTTTTCTCCAATAATTTCATGCCACTGCTTTACCGGAACCTGTGAGGTGATGATGGTTGACGTTTTTCCGTGACGGTCCTCGATGATTTCCATCAGAGAGGATCTTCCTTGTGCATCTAAGGGCTGTATTCCAAAATCGTCAAGGATCAGTAAATCCTGTTTTTCTATTTTGAGCAGTTCACGAACGTAGGAGCCATCGGCTTTTGCCATTTTAAGTTTTCCTATAAGTTTGGCTGTATTTGCATAGACGACCTTGTAGCCGTTCATACAAGCCTGATGTCCGAGCGCAGATGCAAGATAGCTCTTGCCGACACCCGTGCTTCCTGTGACGATAATATTTTGTTTGTTCTCTATAAAAGTACAGTCAGCTAAGCGATGTACATCATTCTTTTCAATGTTCCGCTTGCTGTTGTAAATAATGCTCTCAATGCCGGCTTTGTAGCGGAACTTTGCGTTTTTCAGTCCACGTTCAACTTTCCGGTTTTGCCTGTCGTCCCATTCGGATTCTACCAGGAAGCCGACCATTTCATCGGGTGTGTACCGGTTCATTTGTCCAGCCTCGATGGTTGTGCGCAGCGCCCTGTGCATTCCGAAGAATTTCAGGTGTTTCATTTTCTCTAAGGTTTTTTCGTTCATGTGATTGTGTTTTATTGGTTACTGTTTATTTTTATTCGTAATAATTTTCTCCCCGTATGTTATCATGCAGGGGCATTTCTAACTGCGAGCTTGCAGAGGATGTTTCATTGTCATTATCCAGACCCTTTTCCAAAATGGTTTGAATGATCTTGTAGTTGTAATATTCATAATCAAGCGCACGTTGGCAGGCATTGATTAATCTTTCCTTACCTACCTTCTTTACAAAACTTAAGACACCAATGCAGGATTTATATGCCTGCTCGGGATGGTGTTTCTTTTCAAGGATACGTTCAATAAAAATCTTTACATCAGGATGGATGGATGCTGCCCAGCTGGTAAATTTTTCGGCTGACCATTCGCTTACAAAGCGGTGTGTAGAAGCCATGTGGTCCGCAACCGTGGTATAATTGAACTCACCCTTAATGCGCTGATGCAGGGCAATGCGTTCGTACTTATGGTAAATCTCAACGGATGTCTTTGTGTAAATGAGCGTCACTTTCTTTCCTATGTACGTGAAGTGTACACTGTAATAGTGTTTGTCTTCGCTCAGGCACACATGCCCGTATTTCGTTACCGTTACTACTGCTTGCCGTTTAAATTCGTAGCGGTGCATCGGCAATGCCTGCAATGTTTTCTTTTCTATTTCTTCAAATTGCTCTCTTCTGCTGTATATCCGGCCCTGCATCTGCCCGTTATTTAATTTGACTTAGAAATCCACCGTCTTTGACGGTGGTAATGTGAGTTTGGCTATGCCGTAAAGTTTGTAGATTAGTTACATGAAATACAGAAAACTGTCTCATGTAGTTTATAAATGTGATTATCATATAGTCTTTGTTCCGAAGTATCGATTTCGCATTTTGACTGGAGTGATAAAAACTTTGTTGGAGCATGACATAAAGATGTTGAGTGAATGGAAGGATGTAATTGTGGAAGAAATGAATGTGCAAATCAATCATATTCATTTGGTAGTTTCGATTCCACCCAAAATTTCTGTTTCGGAGTATATGGGGGTTTTGAAAGGAAAGTTGGCGATAAAATTGTTCAAGAGCTATCCCGCACTGAAGAAAAAACCATATTGGGGCAATCATTTCTGGACGAGAGGTTATTTTGTAAACACGATTGGAATCAATGAGGAAATGATAAAGAGGTACGTGAAGTATCAGGAAGAGGAAGAAAAGAAACACGAAAAGGATAATCATGAGTTTAAACTCTTTTAGAGTTGGTTTTAAAATAAATCCACCTGCTTCGCAGGTGGTAGTTTAATACTTCCAGCAGGGGGCGTATGTCTGCATTTAAATCGGCAAGAGAAGTACGGAGGTCTGTAGAGAGATTGGTATATATTTTATTGTACGTTATTTTCACAATGCCTTCCACTAATGATTTATCCTTGGGACGGAGGGGACGAGCGGGAAGCAATGTTGTCTGGTAATGATCTGCAAAATCCTCAAACGCTTCATTGAGGGTTGGTTCGTACTTGCTGCTTTTTGTTACGGCTGATTTTAAATTGTCCGGTACGATAGCCTGCGGCACGCCTCCAAAATAATGCAGTGCATTTTCGCAGGCAGATATAAAATCTTCCTTCTTCTGACTGTAAGTGGCTTCTACATACGTGAGCTGGCTGGAGCCAAGTATTGCAACAAACACTTCCACATCCTGTATCTCCCCGGTATGTGGATCCACTATCTGTAATTTTGCTCCGGTAAAATCAATATACATCTTGTCTCCCGCCTTATGCACCATGTGCATCACCGGATTTACTTTCTTGCGCCATGCAGAATAAGACATGCAAAACATCGTGTAACGGTATCCATCGGGATGTTTTTCTAAATATTCTTTCCAGAGTTTTTCTCTTGTAAAACCTTTTCTACGAAGTGTTTTATCTATATGAGGAAAAAACTCCCGCAGGTCTTGATACCGTTTTGATGGTTCTTTTATAAGCGGTGGTTTCCCGAAGATCTCGCTTATCTGCTGGTCGCTCATTTCGTTTATGTCCTGACACGTCAGGCGTGTTTCGCGGAACCTGTGGATGTATTTCTTCACAGTGTTGCGTGAAACGCCTGTGTGCCTGCTGATAAATTTTGCTCCTTTGCTCTGGGTGTAGAGCCGGATGATTTGTTTAATTTTGTTCATTGCGATGAGTTTGTTTGCCATGTTTTTTTTATGTGCAATGTGCAGCATAAAAAATGAATCATGGGTTTAACCACTCATCTGCATGAATAAAATCAGGGGGTCAATTTGCTCCGAAACAAGGGGGTCAGTTTGGAGCGAAACAAGGGGGTCACTTTAAAATGAAACGAGGGGGTCAATTAGTCCGTAATATCCAATAAAATGTATTTATCAAATAAAAAAGCGGAAAGAAATTCAGTTTTGGAAGCTGAATCGCAGAAAAACAAGTGGCTTATAGTAGGTTTTGGAAACCTACTAAAGTTGGGTAATGCTTGTTTTTCCTCTCTCCGCTTAAACAAATATACAAATTTCCTTTATCTTAAAAGGTGCTAAAAGAAATCAAAATTGTAGGGCTTGCAAGCGATGAAGAAGGATTTATGAAGAATGATTTTGATCTTGAAATTGAAGCCGGAGAGCATATCAGTATAATTGCCTATTCAAAATTGAGCAGCATAAAAGCTTCACAGGGAACTATTGATGCGTTCACGATTTGGAATCATTGGATAAGCAAATAAAATAACGCAACTTAAAAATAATCAACCATGTCTGAATTGGATAATACAAACGTCATCATCCGAAAATTTGAGCCGGTACTGAACGGCTTGTCTTTTCATGAACTTACCATTTTAAATAAAATGGTGGTTGACAGAATACGTACCATTCAGAAAGCAGGTGCGCTTGTATCCATGTCAAAATTCAATGTGGGAGATCGTGTTGCATGGCAGGGAAAAGACGGAATGAAGCGAACAGGAATCATTACGCGCCTCAATCATAAAACTGCTTCTGTTAAAACCGGAAATGAAGGATACTGGAATGTATCCCCGCAATTATTAACAAGAGAGAACTAAAAATAATTATCCGCATGAATCTTACATTAGACCAAATGCAGCGCAACATGATGAACTTCACGGAGCGTTGGGCAGAAGAAAACAGAAATCGCATAAGTGTAACGGTTACGCCAAAAAAAGTTGTTGAAGAAACCACAGAGCCGCCTGTTTTCATTCATCCGCAAATAAAATATCTATACGAATACGGATATGAAATCCCCTTGCAATACATAGAAGAAATAAAAGCATTGCCCCGCGAAACGCTTTTAAAAGATTTGAATGCGGTGGTGTATGACGGTATTGCCCGCTATCATCTTTTCAGCAAAAGCGACTGGGAAGATAAACACAACTGGTTTGCCCTTCACACTTTGTTCCTCCTGCGCGAACTGAAAGCAAACGAATCGTTGGAGGTGGTATTGGATTTTCTCAGCCAAAGCGAGGAGTTTCTGGAATACTGGTTAGGCGATATGTTAACCGAAGATATCTGGTCGGTAGTTGCTTTATGCGGAAGCAATAATCTGGAACGCCTCAACTCTTTTATGAAAGAAACAGGACGCTATACATGGGCAAGAACTGCCGTGCATGAAGCGGTAAACCAACTTGCGCTGCATGAAATGATTCCGAAACAGGATGCGGTTGATTGGGTGCGTAAGTTGATCCAATTCTATATTGACAATCGCCAAATAGAAAATCTGATTGATTCTGATATGAACGGCTCACTGATTGGTGTCTGCCTCGATTTGCAGGCAACAGAATTACTACCGTTGATTAAGCAAATGCTGGATGACAATATAGCCAATAAAAATTATGCGGGTGACTATGAAGAGGTGCAAAAGGAAATAAATCGTACCCGCAGCCATGCTAAAAGAGAAATTGAAACTATTGAACAGGCATACGGAGATATATTGAAAAGAATTGAGAAAGATAATCGTGATAATGACAGCGATGAATCATACAACGATGAAAATGAATATGACGACTACGAGGAAATAACTCAGCCAGTTCCTATTCAAAGAAGCGAACAGAAACTTGGAAGAAACGACCGTTGTTTTTGCGGCAGCGGAATAAAATACAAAAAGTGTCACGGGAAATGACATTATACGCCTTAAATTTTAGCCATGTCATTAAAAAAATACCTTCAGCAGTTCAGTAAAGAACAACTCATTGAGCAAATACTGGAACTGAATAAAAAATATCCCGAAGTAAAAACCTATTATGAATTTACTTTAAACCCGCAAAGCAACGCTCAAGCGGATAAAGTGAAGAAAAAAATACACAAGTTGTTCAATCCGCCATTCGGGCAGGACCCGCGGCTAAGAGAAGCGCGCAGCGAAGTGAACGGTTTTAAAAAATTATCACCTCCTGAAGAAAGATTGGCTGATGTGATGCTACGGTATGTGGAATGTGGCGTTGAATACACAAATAATTATGGAGATATAAACGAGCCGTTTTACAACAGCGTATCAGGAATGTTTCACGATGCAGGTGCATTTATTCAGAAAAGTGGACTTCAAAATCATTTTAAACAGCGATGCAAAGAAATAATGGACGACACAAGCGGCATCGGATGGGGATTTCACGATGATTTATCAGAATATTATTATATGTTTTTTGAAAAGTAGCGGAGTTATTCAATCTTTGAATGTCTTCAACTCAAAATCTTACTCTTTTCAAATCCCTCTTTCATTGCCGTGAAGATGTTTGTGCTTCCCGGTGGGAGAGAAGGAAGCAGGAGCGGCTATATGCCCGCATATTTTTTCGACACATACAGGTATCGTGCGTGCGTTATGACACATTGCATTTATAATGAATGAAATATTCGGCAATTTATACATATATTGCCGAATGTTTAATTTGTTTATAATACATTAAATATCAATGTATTATAAAATATATCAATTTCATAATATAAAACAATCGGCAATATTATTGTTTATTGCCGATTGTTTTATATCTTTGTATTTACTAAAAATTAGTACCATGACACAGGATCCGCTTAAAATAACACTATTAAAACAGGCGTTTACCGGAGCTAATCATTTTACTGCGGCAGAGGTAAGGAGGTTTTATGTGCATTACGAACTTCATGTTCCTGATGAAACACTCCGTTCGAGAGTTTACCGCCTTGTAAAAATGGGAGTGTTGCATAGAATTGGGCAAGGCATGTACCGTTTAGGTCAGGAAACTATTTTTATTCCCACCATCACTCCTCTGACAAAAAAGATTTACACTACTATACATGAAAAATTTCCTTATGCCAGTACATGCATTTGGCATACTTCAACTCTTAACGAGTTTATGGTTCATCAGCCGGGGATATTTAATCTGATAGTGGAGGTTGATAAAGATGCATCGGAATCCGTTTTCTATTTCATAAAAGAAAAATACAAAAATGTTTATCTGAATCCCGGAGCAGAAATATTTCATAATTATATAGCGGGGAAAAGGGAATCAATAATTGTAAAAAATCTTATCTCGGAATCTCCCATACAGGATATTTATGAGGTAATGAGCCCGGCTATCGAAAAAATACTGGTAGATATTTATTGTGATAAGGTGATATATTCAACTTTTCAAGGGAAGGAAATGCAAAATATTTTCGAGAATGCATTTGAGAAATATACCGTAAACCTCAGCACACTCCATCGTTACGCATTCAGGCGAGGGAAGCAAGAAGAAATAGATGCCTATATTCAACACCTGAAATTAGGGGTGATTCACTAAACCTTTTCGAATATAAGAATGATACATAAAGAAAGCCATACGTCCAATTGGATTAAAAAAGTCGCAAAAGCGCATAATAATGCTGACGAAATTCTTGTAGAGAAAGTAATTCGCGCGTTAACATTATTGGAAGGATTAAAAGAATCCGGGCTTGATTTTATTTTCAAAGGAGGTACTGCATTAATGTTATTGCTTCCTGAGATAAAAAGATTATCGATTGACATTGATATTATCATGGATAAGAAGCCGGAAAACCTTGAAAAATTATTTGAGAAACTTATTAAGGAAAAAGAATTTACCGGATTCAAAGAGCAGGAAAGAAAAACCAAATCAAAAATCAGCAAAGCGCATTACAAATTCTTCTATTCTCCGGTGACAAATACCCGCGCAAAGGAAGAGTATGTACTTCTTGATATTCTATTTGAAAAAAATCCTTATGGCAAATTGCTCAAGGAAACAGAAATAAAATCGCCATTCATTAAAACCGATGGCAAAAAATTAACCACAAGAATCCCTGCTGAAGAAGCGATTCTTGGAGACAAGTTGACGGCTTATGCTCCTAATACAACCGGGGTAAGATATAATTCAGAAAAAGAAATTGAAATCATAAAGCAGTTGTATGACATAGGCAATTTGTTTGATCAGATAAACAATATGGCAAGTGTAAAAAGTATTTTTAATCAAATCGGGAAAACAGAACTTGCCTATCGTGAGCTTACTGAACTTACACACGAATCCATTCTTGAAGATATTTATCAAACCTCCTTATGCCTGAGTCTGCGCGGGCAGGATGGGCAAGGAAATTTTTCCGAACTGCAAACGGGAATTCAAAACATAGTGAACTTTATTATTTCGGAAAACTTTCATATTGAAAAGGCGATAACCCATGCATCAAAAGCAGCATACCTGTCGGTTCTAATCAAGAAGGATATAGCAGAGATCAAACGTTACGGTTCGCCAGCAGATATTACTGAAATTATAATTGCATCCCCATTTAATACGAAACTAAACAAGCTCAAAAAATCCAACCCGGAGGCTTTCTTTTACTGGTATCATGCTACTTCATTGCTTAAACCCTAACTACTTCATGGACATTCTCATGGACAAAATGTCCATGATGATTACATACTTGAGAACGGTGCATGGACATCTGCATGGACATTGTGTCTATGCGGAAAATAACTTCGTGATAATAATGTTGTCACGAAACCGAAACTTTTAATCGCGACATTGTGTCGCGATAAGTGTCGGGATAGAAAAAACAGTAATAAGTAATAAGCTGAGAACCTATCAATCTTTATCTCGCCATTATCTCGCCAAAATGGCGAGATTTAGAAATAAAAAGCAGTCATAAAAATTCAATACTTTTACGCTCATTAGAAAAATCATCAGAAAAGCTCTTAGCAGGAACATGATTAAAAAAAATAAAATATGAGCGGGGGAAGTTTAGAATACGGATATCAAAAATTAGAATGGCTTGCTGAAGAAATAGAAGCAAAGAAAATAGAATTTAATAATAACGACCTTACCGAGCAGCAGAGAAAAATAGTAGTTAATGAAATAACTTCTTTACAAAAGGAATTGCGAGTTCTTGCTCAGCGAGCGAAAAATCTTGAATGGTGGCTTTCAGGCGATGATGGGGATAAAGAATATTTTGAATCCATTCAGCAAAGACCATCAAGTGAAGACAAAGAATTGTACGATGTTATTTCTGATTATGCTAAAAGCTTTAATTTACTTCAGCGATATGACAGCAATAATTTACAGGCAGAAACCAACGGCAATGTCACATATGAAATAAATTACAATGATGCTGTTACTGCCATTGCAGAATTGAAAAAATATCTCTTTACAAAAAAGGAAACCTCATCTTTATTTGCTAATCAAAAGGACGATAGTTTCAAAGGGATTTTAGGAAATATCGTACAAAGTTTTAACGGAGAATATTTATATCGCTCTATCGAAGAACAAGCAGCGCACCTTTTATATTTCATTATTAAAAACCACCCATTCTCTGATGGAAATAAACGAATCGGAGCATTTTTATTTATTTGGTTCCTTGAAAAAAACAAATATCGTTTTAAATCCAATGGCGAGTTAAAAATAAATGATAATGCTTTAGTAGCAGTAGCATTGCTCGTGGCGCAAAGCAATCCAAATGAAAAAGAGTTGATGATACAACTTATCGCAAGTTTATTAGCTGGCAAATAGAATGAACCGAATGGAACACCATAATATCCATATTTTTTTGACAAGAGAATACTTTATTTTATATAATGGCGCATTATTTTTTCTAACTCCAATAAAATAAATTAGTATGGAATTTTCAGAAGAAAAGATTAAAAACATAAAAAATATTCTCGAAAAAGATCATGGTCGGGAATTTACGTGGGAGGAAGCGAAAAATGCCATGTGGGATATTGAGCGATTAGCGCACATTATGGTCGAGGTAGGAATGGAAGAACAGAGAAGACAAGAATTACTTAAGGAAAATCCCAAAGGTTTCTCTTTTGATCGCAAAGGTTATTCTTGTCAAATATGTGGCGGCTCTGCTCCAGAAGGGAATTCATGGTTTGATAAATATGGATTAAAATGTATGACTTGCCAAAAAGCAATTAACGCAAAAGTAATACCTGGGTCAGTTGCAAAAAACGAGCAAAGTTGGTATTCAAAACATGAACTTGCTTCGTATTTCAATATTAAAGGTGCAGATTTAAATAAGTATATTAAGCAATCTATTTTGAAGTCCCGTATTATCAAAGATGAAAAGGAAAAATTACATCTTCAACTTTTTCTGATCAGCGATAACAAAGATGTTTTGCCACCAAAGAAGCTTTTTAAGCCCAGAAATGTAAAGGTGAAACATAACGGAGAAGAATACAGTACTACAGAACCTTGGTACGAATTTGCAGACATTAATCTTTTAAAGCGTTTGCAGAAATATAAGATTATAGAATGCCTGAAAGAAACATTTGCCAAGCCAATAGAGGGAGAAGGTCGTCTTTTAGTGAAACAAATAAGCCCAATATTCCGACCAAAATAAAACTCAAAAGGAAGTGGGGAACGGAGTGGGGAATTGAGTGGGGAAAATGCATGTATATGGAGTGGGATGTGTATATTTGCAGCGAGATATTTAAAAATAATCGGCATTTGCTGACCAATGACAGGCTGAAAATCCGTGTGTCACTGGTTCAACTCCAGTAGATGCCACAGGTAAAATAAAGGCGCTAGTTTCATAGTAGAAACTGGCGCTTTTGTTTTTAGGTTTTGGTTTCTCATGTTGTTCAAAAAGTGGGCGGAGTGGGGAAATGGAGTGCGGTTTTATTTATAATTATATCTGGCTGTAACCGCAATGACCACAAATAAAAATAAAAGATATTGAAGGATCAGAGCATTGGTTTCAAATAAATGTTTCGGAAAAGATTACAAAAATAATCAGAGGGAAAAGTAAAGAACCTTAAAACTTTTTACCTTTGTTTCATCTTAACTCAACTAGCATGAAAAAATTCTTCCTTCTTCCGCTTGCAGTTTTTTTATTCTCTCAATTAGTTTTCGCACAGCAAAAAAAACATTCTCCTTTCTTTGAGAAAATTCAAAGCAAAAGTGAGAAAGTGAGACAAGGAGAAAGTGTGCAGGTGCGCACTCTCTCACTTTCCCACTCTCTCACCAGTTCACTTTCTCCCTTTAGGGCAGGGGCAACTTCTCTTCCCACTCCCAACTCCATCTGGCAGCCGGGCAAAAGAATTGAATCAAGATGGGATACCATCAGCAGTTCATGGATGTTTAACGACAGCGTTCTTTCATCCTACAACATCAACGGAGATGTTACACTCGAAGAGACCTATTCCTCTTCGGGACTTTTCTGGCAAACCATTTATACTTACAATGCAAATGCAAAACTGACTCAGCTACTTGGGCAATACTGGAATGGCAGCGCTTGGGATAATATGTCGAGAACTAATTATTCTTACGATGCAAACAATAACCTGATTCAGGAAACAATACAAAACTGGAACACCTCGCTCAGCAGTTGGGATAATTTTTACCAGCAACTTTCTGCTTACGATATAAACAACAATCCGATTCAATATATCGGTCAGAATTGGAATACTACCACCAGCAGTTGGGATAATTCATGGAAAGAGAACGACACGTATAATGTAAATAATCAGTTGATACAGTATATCGGTCAGAATTGGAATACTACCACCAGCAGTTGGGATAATTCATGGAAAGAGGACTTAACTTACAGCAGCGGAGTAATAATTTCTGCTATTGATTATTCATGGAATGTCACCACTTGGGATATTGACACTCAATACATAAACATTGTTTGGTATCAATGGACAGGCGATTTAAACACTTCACTCATCCAAAGTTATACTGCACAGATATGGAATGGCGCTTCCTGGGATAATGATTATCGCGACACCTACACCTACGATGCGCAGGCAAACAATACTGACTACTTATCTGAAGTATGGCAAACCAGCGCATGGGTTACCGACTATGAATACAAAAACATCTTTGCTTATGATGCCAATAATAATATTACACAGGATATAATACAAGATTGGGTGCAATGGCTGATGGCTGTAAGAAATTACTGGAGAATTGACTACAGCAATTATACTTTGTACTCAGCGATTGATGAAAGCTCATCGGCAAATGGTAATATTCTCATTTATCCTAATCCCAGCAACGGAGTTTTCAATGTGCAGATGAGCGGATTTGAAAATGTGCAGATGAACAACATTGAAGTTTACAATGTAATGGGAGAGAAAATGTATTCCGAAAAAATCCTTAACCCTAAATCCTTAATCCTTAATCTTGCTGTTCCGAATGGAATTTATTTTCTTCAACTTCACCCCGTAGGATATTTATCCAACGGGGTAAAAACAAACGCAGGAGTTGCAATAAAGAAATTAGTCATTAGTCATTAACCATTGGTTTTTCCGAAACATCCATCGCCACCAGCATGGCAATAAATCCCCAGAACGGGGCGGCCGCTTTATCGGTATCCAAAAAGTTATTCAGCGTGCCGTGAATAAAGTAAGTTATCAGTCCGAGAACAATCGCCATGGCGAAGACGCGCGTCTTTTTATCCGGTGAATGATAAATTAATTTTCCGGCAGTGAGAAGAGCGGTGATAATAATTCCAAGAACAGAAAGCATTCCGATTACACCTGATTCAGCGAGCGGACCAATGTATTCACTGTGCGAGTTTCCTTTCTCTCCGAAGTTGGTGGAGATTTGTGTTTTCTCAGAAGAAATTTGGAAAGGCGCATACTGGAACTGATAGGTTCCGGGTCCCCAGCCGAAAAATGGTTTTTCACGGAACATCCGCATTGCCGAAGACCAACGGTTGAAACGCTCGGTGTTGGAAGCATCAGTAGTAACGTTAGCAATAGATTGAAGCCGCTGTTCAATATCTCTGTTACGGGTGTTTTTATATTTGCCCGATTCAAGATTTATCATTATTTCCTGCTGGTAAATAAAAAACAGTACAACTAATCCTCCTATCATTATAAGAATTGGAATCAGGCGGATTCTCAGAAGATAAATTACCAGCACACCCGAAGCGCCAATCAGACTCAGCCATGCCGCGCGTGTATAAGAAAAAATTAAACCGGTGATGAAAACTAAGAGAAGTAAGAAAGCAAAATACCTGATACCTCGCCCCCCGCCATGCCCTAAATCCCTAAAGGGAGAATAAGTGAAAGTGTGAGAGTGTGAAAGTGTGCGAGTGTCAGAGTTCTCACTTTCTCGCTTTCTCCCCGTCCCACTTTCTCCCTTTAGGGAAGGGGCTTCAAACACAAAAAATATCAGCGGAGGCAAATACATGGCAAGCATGGCGCCATAAGAAGTATGATCGTTATAAAAAGGATTCATGGCAATATGTGCGGCAGCTTCTGAAAAATTATCCATAGCGTGATTAATGAGCGTGTATATGATAACGATGGCAAATGAAATCAAGTAAAGCCAGATATGCCTTCGCATATTTTTCTTTTCCTTGAACAAATGAAGCGCGACAAAATAAAAAGGTACGACAAGCCACAAGCGAGACAGAACGAACTTCCACGACACGGAAGGCAATGAACTGGTAATCGAGGTAAAAAAAATCCATGTGAGGTTGATAAGGATGGCGATGGTAACCGGATGAAAGAAAATTTTCTTTTCCACTTGTCCTTCGTAAAATAACCGGATAATGTAGATTACCATAACCCCGAAAAGCAATGGTTCTGTTGGAACAGAAATCGCCACGCCAAAATCGGATTGCTGAAGGATGACGGAGAGAGGTGTGAGAAAAACAATTACCAGCATCAGCATATCCAGTGCGATAAAAGCAGTGAGCACGGCAAGAAGCACAACAGGAAGAATCATGAACCAATACATCTCTTTCGCAATGAAAAAAGTATTCAGCAGGATAAACAGCGTGCTGAATATCATTACCCATCGGAGTTTTAATTGGTCGGTCATGAGGAAATCGGAATGTTGGAATGTTGGAATAATGGAATGCTGGCTAATTGCCTGCAAAACTATCATCCCAATCTCCGTCTTTCTTTTTTTTCTGTAATGATTCTATTAATCTGATTAGTTTATTTTCTACTTTATAATGAAGCATATCTAATTCTTCAAATTCAATTTCTGAAATTTGAGTTGCTTTATAACAAGCGTAATAACAGGTGTGTAATTCGCCACACGAACCAAGAGAGTAATTCAAGAAATTTAAATATTCAGTTAGTCCTTTTCGGCAATATCCTTCGCTGATGTTTCTTGAAATGCTGTGAGAAGCGTCAATGCTGTTTGATTTAACTTTCATCAAATCATAAGGAAGTTTGCTGAATATTTTGCAAACAACAACGTAAAGTTCAATTGCATCCTGCCAAACTTCCAGTTTCTTATAACCGCGATTGATGTTTTTTCTTTCCGCAATCATTGTATTTGTATTTTCCAACATTCCAAACTTCCATTATTCCACTATTCCATTTTTTCTGCTCCCTAATTCCATCCCCAGATTATAAAACACAAAGCTCCATATATCCGCCCACTCTTCAATTTGTTTTGAAGTAGGTTTGCCTGCACCATGTCCTGCTTTTGAATCAATGCGAAGCAGAATCGGATTTGAACTTTTATTTTTTTCCTGAATGGTTGCGCCAAACTTGAATGAGTGTGCTGGAACAACTCTGTCATCGTGGTCGGCAGTGGTGATCATCGTAGCGGGATATTCTACTTCTTTCACATTGTGAAGCGGAGAATATTTTACGAGGCACTCAAATTGTGTTTTGTCATCGCTTCTTCCATAATCAGACGCCCAGTAATATCCGATGGTGAATTTGTGATAGCGAAGCATGTCCAACACACCAACTCCGGGCAAAGCTACCTTCATTAAATCAGGACGCTGAGTCATCACTGCGCCAACAAGCAATCCGCCATTGGAACGACCATGCACCGCCAGTTTTTGCGAGCAAGTATATTTTTCTTTGATTAAATATTCCGCGCCTGCGATGAAATCATCAAACACATTTTGCTTGTTGCAGATGATTCCTCCTTGGTGCCAGTCTTCACCGTATTCATTTCCACCACGCATGTTTGCCACTGCATACACACCACCATTTTCAAGAAACGCAACAGAGTTAGTTACGAACGATGGAGTTACGCTGATATTAAATCCGCCATATCCATAAAGGAAGCAAGGATTATTTCCATCCATCGGAATTCCTTTCTTGTGCGTGATGATCATGGGAATTTTTGTTCCATCCTTACTCGGATAAAATACCTGCGTGCTTTCATAATCGGAAGAAATGAAATCAACTTTCGGTTTGAAAAATTCTTCGGAAGTATTTGAGCTGATATTGTATTTGTAAATGGAAGCAGGCGTGATGTAATTGGTGAAAGAATAAAATGCAACGCTCTCTTTATTCTCACTGCTGAAACCAACCACTCCGAGCGGAGGAACCGCCACTTCTTTTTCCATTTTTCCATCCATGTCAAAAACTAAAAGTTTGCTGGCTACATCGTGAAGATAGGTTGCAACAATTTTTCCGTTGCAGAGAGAAATTCCCTGCAGAAAATCTTTTCCTTCGGGAATAATTGTTTTCCAGTTTGCGGGCTGAGGATTTTTGGGATCAACCAAAACTACTTTCCAGTTAGACGCTTCGTAGTTCGTGAGAACCAATAGCATATTCCCGATATTATCTATGAGATTGAATTCATTTTTGAAAGCGGTATCTACCCAGTTCCAGTTCGGTGCATTGGTTTCTTTCACCGCAAAACAATTTCCGCTCGTGCCTTTCGCTCCCCAGAGTCCCATATATTTTCCGTCATCAGTTACATTCATTGACCAGCCAACATCCGGGCGTTTGCTGTCTTCGTAAACAATTTTGTCTTCGCTTTGTTTTGTTCCGAGTTTGTGAAAGAACGCTTTGTTGTTTTCATTCTTCTCCGAATAGGTGTGAGAAGTTGGCGCAGGATATGTACTATAGTAAAACCCTTCTCCTTGCCATGCCGCATTAGAGAACTTTACCCAATGAACCGTATCGGAAAACACCTTTCCGCTTTCAATTTCCATCGTTACAATATCATTCCAGTCAGATCCCGACTTGGCAAGATTGTATGCAATATATTTTCCATCCTGGCGAACGCTCACACCCGCAAGAGCAGTTGTTCCATCGGCAGAAAGCGTGTTGGGATCAATCAAAATTTTTGGAGTTCCGCTTAAACCTTCCTGAACATACAGCACACTTTGATTTTGCAAGCCATCATTCTTATAGAAGAAATAATATTTTCCGCGCTTGAAAGGTGCAGTCATTTTTTCAAAGTTCCAGACTTGTGTGAGACGGTCTTTCATCTGTTGGCGGAACGGAATTTTTCCTAAGTAATCAGCCGTGACTTTATTTTCTTCTTCCACCCATTTTTTTGTTTCTTCAGAATTATCATCCTCCAGCCAGCGATACGGGTCAGCAATCTTTGTTCCGAAATAATCATCCGTAGTATCCACTTTTTTTGTCTGAGGATAGGGGAGATGAGCAATGGTTGATGGCTGATGGTTAATGGTTGATGTGCAGGCAACAAACAGCCAGAAGCCAGAAGCCAGAAGCCAGAAGAAAATCTTTTTCATCGGGATTTTTTTGGGGTGGCAAATGTATAAAATTATAGGAGAAAGAAATTCCTTTCCTTCGGAAGCTCGTCTGCCTAATACATGCGCGAGCTGAGTTAGAAAAATGACTGAAGTCTCAAGAACCAAGTATCAAGCACAAAGTCCCAAGATACCAGCCATTGCATTTTCTTTGACTGTTCCTTGAAACTTTGAATTTGGGACTTGGGACTTGGAACTTTTTACCAGATTAGAAGCAACCTTTTCACCCTATCTGCGTCTTTCCTGAGTAGAGAATAAATTTTATTGATTTTTTGTGAATAAATAGGGTTTGATTGCGCTATGTGAACCAATATTATTTTATATTTTTGTGTAAGTTAGGAATCTAAAGTAAATGAGTCTTTAAAACACGACCTGCCTGTATAAATAAAAGATGCTCTGTTTATCACACCAAAACAAAATATCTTTTATATACTAAACATTATGAGACAACTTTTTTTCCTGGTTTTTTATTTATCCATCAGTGCCAATTTGTTTGCTCAAAGTAATGTGCCTGGTCCTGGCGCTTGCGGAAATCCATTTAACAAAAAGTCTGTCAATCCGCTGAACGGAAATGGTTCGCTTGGTCAAATCTACAACAACTCTGCCTGCGGATTAAATTATGTTCACGGAGACCAATTGATTGAAACACGCACACAGGGATATGGATTCAATACCAATGGTACGGGATTGCCAACTACTATTACCATTACAGGTCTTCCTGCCTGTAATACTATTGTGCAGGCATATCTTTGGTATTTTGCCTCGTATCAATCTGCCTCGGCACCAACCACGTCAGTGAATATTACCAATCCGATTGGCGGGAACAATGTTTATAATAACGTTACACCGGCAGGGACGAGCGGAGATGTTTGCTGGGCGGAAACCGGCACTGCCGTTTACCGTGCAGATGTTACAACCAATATTTCCGGAAACGGTGTGTACACAATTAACCTTACCGGCTTTTCAAATCCCAACTGGGAAGTTGATGGAGCTACCCTTTTTATTATTTACCGCGATCTCAGTGCAACCTATCAAGGTTCGATTATTATAAATGATGGCGACATGGCTTGCGGCTCTTTTAATGGCTATGCCAATCCTCAAAGCCAGACCATGAGCGGTTTTAATGTGTGTGCCGCATCAAATAACGCATCTGCATTTGCAATTGCGGCAGATATGCAGGGAAATATTAACGGAGGTCAGCATCCTGCTACTTTGAACGGAGCAACTGCCAATTACCCGAATAATTTCTGGTGCTTTGATCAGACCAATACATCCGTTACTGCAGGGCAAACCACTGCGCAGTTTACGGAAGACGGATTGGGTTTTGATTGTTATATTTTTGGCGTGATAGGACTTTACTACCAAACCACCACCTGCACCACCTGCACGCCTTCTGCCATTTCTCTAACCGTTACTCCTACCAATTCCACTTGCGGAAATCCCAATGGCTCGGCTGTGGCTGTGGCATCGGGCACTTCACCGCCTTTCACTTATTTGTGGAGCACAGGAGCCACCACCACATCCATAAGCAATCTGGCTGCCGGAAGTTATACCGCCACCGTTACCAATGCTGTTGGATGTTCCACCGTTCAAACATTTTCCATTTCCACTTCTGTTGGACCCAACGTAAGCTTTACAACTACTCCATCCATTTGCACTGCCAGCAACGGAAGCGCCACGTTAACGGCTTCGGGAGGAGCAGCGCCCTATACCTATGCATGGATAACTCCTGCCAACACCACCACCACTGTAACCGGCTTGGCATCGGGCACCTACTCGGTTGCCGTGAGCGATGCATCGGGCTGCAGCAACACCTATACCACCACGGTGCCGCTTACCATGAACACGGTTTCTGTAACTCCGGCACAAATAAATGACCTGTGCTTTGGCAGCAGTAATGGCTCTGCCAGCGCAACTCCATCAGGAGGCACTGCGCCTTATACGTATGCATGGAGCAACGGCAGCGTTACTTCTGCCATCTCCAATCTCATCGCTCAAACCTACAGTGTAACCATCACCGATTCCAATGGATGCACACAAACCGCTTCTGTCACTATCACTCAACCCACCGCTTTAACAGCCACTGCATCGGTAGTGAATAACGCTTTGTGTTTTAATAGCACTGATGGAAGTGCAATTGCCGGTGGCGCAGGAGGCACTGCACCCTATACTTACGGCTGGACTCCAACAGGGCAAAACACACAAACGGCAACCGGACTTTCTGCAGGAACGTACAATGTTATTGTAACCGATGCCAACGGATGCACCAATCCTCAAACAGTGAACATTACTCAGCCGGCAATCATCACCCTATCAAATACCACTACCATTGCTTCCTGCGGAATTTCAGATGGCAGCGCAACCGCAACTGCCGCAGGCGGAACAGCGCCCTATACTTATTTATGGCTTGGAGTTAATCCGGCTCAAACCTCTCAAACATTAACGAATGTTCCTGCCGGAACTTACAATGCGGTGGTAACCGATGCCAACGGGTGCAACATGCAAATGTCTGTAACCGTTCCGAGCACCGGACCACCTGTTGCCAATTTCTTAAACAACCCCGACACGGTTAGCTTGCTCGATGCTTCCATTTACTTTCTTGATATTTCCACAAATGCCTATACCTGGTTCTGGAATTTCGGAGATTCAAACGACCCCACTACCAGCATTCAGCAAAATCCCATTCACACCTATTCCGATACCGGAATCTACTGCATCACCCTGATTATTGCCGATGCCGGAGGCGTTTGCAGAGACACCACCATTCACTGCATAAAAGTGGAAGCCCCGTTTACTTTTTACATTCCCAACGCATTCACTCCAAACAGTGACGGCATCAACGAAATGTTCACCGGCATGGGAACCTATATCAAAGAATATAAGATATGGATTTTTGACCGATGGGGAAACCTGATATGGAAATGCCAGACCAATGGCGAGCCCCAGCTTGCACCCAATTGCAATTGGGATGGAAAAGTGAAACGCAGAGGCGATATTGTTGAGGAAGATGTGTATGTATGGAAAGTGGAAATTGTTGATACCAATGGAAAACAGCATAAATACATCGGGCATGTGAGTATGGTAAAGTAAAGAACTAATGACTATAAACCGAATAGTGAAAAATACAACCCGCAGGGAAGCAAATACAACCTGTAGGGTGTTCCCTTCAATACAAAGGGATGTCCCTTCAATACAAAGGGATGTCCCTTCAATACAAAGGGTGTTCCCTTCAATACAAAGGGTGTTCCCTTCAATACAAAGGGTGTTCCCTTCAATACAAAGGGATGTCCCTACGGTACCAGAAGTGATGAAATTAACACAAAAATTCAAATATCATGGCTAAAAACACCTAACAAGCACTCATAAATGCCCGATGACATAAAAAAAGTTAAAGAAAAGGCACGCATACAAACTATAGAATAAATGAAAACTCCATTTTCCATATCTGCTTTCATAGTTTCTTTTCTCTTCTTGCCCTTTCTTTTCCCTTTAGGGCAGGGGCTGCTTTTTGCCCAGCTTCAGGTTACTGCCAATAATAACCCAACACAGCTTGCTCAAACACTGGCGGGAGCAGGCGTTACAGTTTCAGGCGCAACAATGAATTGCCCGAGTTTAGCCAGTCCTGCTAATAATCCCACCGGAACATTTGTCGGCACATCCAGCAACATAGGCATTCCGGGAGGAATACTTCTTACAAGCGGAGATATTATGTATGCGGTGGGTCCTAATATTGGTGGCAGTTCAGGTGTAGATAATCAGTTTACCTTTAACGACCCGGATCTGATGCTTATTGATCCGAATGCAATAAATGATGTTTGCATTGTGGAGTTTGATGCGGTGCCCACCTGCAGCACTCTTGCATTTACGTTTGCATTTGGCTCGGATGAATACCCTGAATTTGTCAACTCATTCAATGATGCTTTCGGAATTTTTGTTACCGGAACCAATCCTTCCGGTCCTAATTACACAGGATATAATATGGCGCGCATACCTGTTTCTTTGGTACCCGTTTCAATCAATAATGTGAATAACGGAAATTATGCCTGTCCCGGTCCGCCCACCGGACCTTGTACCAATTGCGCTTACTATATAGATAACTGTTCGGGAACAACGGTTGAATACGATGGCTTCACTTCGCCCATTACTGTTACGCTCAATGTAGTCCCTTGTAGTTCTTATCATTTCAAACTTGCTGTTGCCGATGCGCTGGACCATATTTATGATACAGGCGTATTTTTTGCCATGCAATCGTTGGTCTGCGCCACTTCTCTTACAGTAACCGCCTCATCACAAAATGCAACCTGTGTGGGAAATAACGGAACCGGAACGGTGACAAGTGTTACAGGAGGAGCCGCGCCATATGCTTATGTGTGGAGCACCACTCCGGCACAGAGCACGCAAACCGCAACCGGTCTTTCACCCGGAACATACACCGTTACAGCCATTGATGCTAACGGATGTTTGACCGGAACACAAA
This sequence comes from Bacteroidota bacterium, assembly GCA_016213405.1. Lineage (NCBI taxonomy): Bacteria > Pseudomonadati > Bacteroidota > Bacteroidota bacterium. Next base: position 11,663 of record JACRAM010000036.1, on the reverse strand, counting down.
CAGTTACTATACTGGGTGGCGGAGTAAGTTTCAGCGTAACAGCAACTCCTGTAAATGCTACTTGCTTTGGAAATAATAACGGCAGCGCTTCTATCACTAATCCAACAGGCGGCACAGCGCCTTATACCTATGCATGGAGCGTCAATCCGGTTCAAACCACTCCCGCTATTTCAAATATACCTTCTGGCAATTACACCTGCACGATTACCGATGCAGCGGGCTGCGTGCAAACTGCCACGCTTACTGTAACTCAGCCGCCAGCCATTACCGGAAGCGTTACCGCCACCACCAATGTAAGCTGCAATGGGGGAAACAATGGCTCAGCCACCGCCAGCGGAAGCGGAGGAACGGGAACGATCAATTATTCATGGAACACAACACCCGCACAGGCAGGCGCAACAGCAAATAATCTTTCTGCCGGAAATTATATTGTAACGATTACCGATGCCAACGGATGCACCCTTACGCAGACGGCAACCATTACACAACCTACCCAAATGGCAGTAACAACAAGTTCAACCCCGTCCGACTGCGGAGTGCAGAACGGCACTGCTACCGTAACCTCCTCTGGAGGAGTGCTTCCATACACTTATATGTGGAATACATCTCCTGCTCAAACATTGCCCACCGCCATTAATCTGGGTGGAGGAACTTACAATGTTATTGTAATAGATGCCAACGGATGCACCCAGCAGCAATCTGTTCTGGTTGCGGGAGGATTGCCTCCTGTGGCAGGTTTTTATTTTCCTTCTGAAGTGATTTCAACGCTCGACCCGTTTGTATTGTTTCTGGATGGCTCCACCGGAAACCCTGCCCTCTGGAATTGGAATTTTGGCGATACCTCTTCAGGCGCGAACAATAGTTCTGTGATACAGAATCCATCGCACATATATACCGACCCGGGCATTTACTGCATCACCCAGATTGTTTCTGACCCCACCGGAATATGCGCAGACACGCTTGTTAAATGCCTGAAAGTGGAAGCGCCCTACACCTTTTATATTCCCAGCGCCTTTACTCCGAATAATGATGCCTTCAATGAACTGTTTAAGGGAGAAGGCACCAACATTAAAACATTCAACATCATGATTTTTGACCGATGGGGAAATAAAGTTTTTGAATCCAATGACATCAACACCGGATGGAACGGCAAAGTGAAAAACCGATCGGGCACTCTGGTACAGGAAGATGTGTATGTCTGGAAAGTAACTATTACTGATATTTACGACCGGCAACATAAGTATATCGGAAATGTGACCATGGTAAAGTAAATTTGTTTTCCTTCCATCGCTGTAACAAACTATCTTCGCGGGATTAATCTTAATCAAATGAAACATTTTTTCACCTTTCTGTTTTCCTCTTTGTTGTTTGCCGGCAATTTATTTTCTCAGTTGCAGGTGATGGTTGAAAGCAATGCAGACACTCTTGCTGCTAAATTAGCTGGCAACGGTATCAGTGTATCCAATGCAATTATTAATTGTCCTGCTGGCGCCAGCGGAACATTTAACGGTTCTAATTCAAACATCGGTATAGGTTCAGGAGTTTTACTCACAACAGGAAGTGTAATCAACGCGGTGGGTCCCAATCTTCAGAGCAGTATCTCCACAGCAAATGGCATTACATTTAATGACCCCGATTTAATGACGATAGAGCCGCTGGCAACCAACGATGTGTGCATTCTTGAGTTTGATGCTATAGCCGATTGCGATACTATGTTTATTAAATTTGTTTTTGGTTCAGATGAATATCCTGAATTTGTGGGTTCAGGTTTTAATGATGCGTATGGAATTTTTGTAACGGGTCCTAATCCTTCCGGTCCGGCATACAGTGGATATAATATGACGATGATTCCATCAACGACCACACCCGTTTCAATCAACAATGTGAATAACGGAACGCTGTGCCCCACATCTGGTCCCTGCACGAATTGCTCTTATTACATTGACAACTGCACCATAGATTCAAATTCCACTGTAGAATACGATGGCTTCACGCAACTGATTTTCAAATCGCTTCCGGTTATTCCTTCTCAATCCTACCACTATAAATACGCCATTGCCGATGCCGGAGATCAGATTTATGACTCAGGCGTGTTTTTTTCTTTGAACTCTTTTGCCTGCATCCCCAATTCGGTCAATGCTGTTTCAGAACAATTCCATCAAGTGAATATTTCTCCCAACCCGTTTACTGCATCGGCAGTTTTTTCAATAAACAACCTGAAGGAACAAAGCAAACCTTTTTCACTTTCTCTCGTAGATATGTTTGGCAGGGAAGTAAGAAAAGCAACTATTGAGATGAACGCTGATGAATTTACTTTTTACCGCAACGGGCTTCATGCAGGAATTTATTTTTACAGACTTGAAAATGACACGCAGATTATTTCTTCGGGGAAATTAATAATAGAATAGATAATATTCCGAATAAGAAACAGTAGAAAATTATGGTACAGATAACGAAACCATACAGATTTACAGAAATACAAATTGATGCGAATCTGTATGGATTTGTATTTCTGTACATCTGTAACAATCCGTTATCTGTACCCATTTCATTATACAATCCTTAATCGGAATAAACTCTAATAAAGAAAATGAAAATTGTTTTTCTCCTGTCGGCTTGCCTGTTTGTGACTGTTGGATTTTCCCAGAACGGACTTCCTTCTCCTGAAAATAAAAACCCCACCAGCCTGTCGCCTCTTGGAGGAAATAATTTCCTCGGGAAAGCATACAACGATTTCGGTTGCGGCTTGAACTATGTGCAGGGTTCTGTTTTGATTGAAACAAGAACGCAGGGATATGGTTTTAATGCAAACGGCACCGGACTGCCTTCTGCCATTACGATTTCTGGTCTTCCTGTTTCATCAGTTAGTATTGACAAAGCTTTTTTGTGGTATTGCGCTTCGTATCAATCTGCAACCGCTCCTGTCACCACCGTAAACATAACCAATCCTTCAGGCGGAAACACTATTTACAACAATCTTTCTCCGGTGGGTATCAGCGGAGATGTTTGCTGGGCGGAAGTCGGTTCTGCGGTTTACCGGGCGGATGTAACAACCACTATTTCCGGCAACGGCTTATATAGTTTTGACATAACGGGGTTTACCAACCCCAACTGGGAAGTTGATGGCGCCACTCTGTTAATTATTTACCGAGATTCAAGCGCAGCGTATTCCGGAACGTTAGTGATTGACGATGGCAACATGGGCTGCGGATCATTCAACGGCTATCTTAACCCGCTGAGTGATACATTGGCTGATTTTATTGCTTGCGACAGTTCTTCTTTTGCCAATGCGTTTTTAATTGTTTCAGATATGCAGGCAAATATAAACGGAGGATTTCATACTTCTACACTGAATGGGGTTACAACAACTAATTTTTCTAACGACTTCTGGAATTTTGATTTCATTAATACGGCTGTAATGCCGGGACAAACCACCAGTTTTATTTCTGCCGATGGATTAGGATCCGACTGCTATAATTTACTGGTTGCAGGATTGTATTATCAGGATACCAATTGCGTTTCCTGCATTTCAACCGTATCAGTTTCTGAATCATCACAAGAGTCTGCAATAATTGTTTATCCCAATCCGTTTTCAGAATCAACTGCACTTGAGGTCATCGGCAATCAGTCATCGGTTATCGGTGGAGCGTTTATAATGTATGATGTTTATGGAAGAGAAATTTACCGGTTACCGATTACCGACAACCGATTACTAATTGAGCGTGGTAATCTTTCAAACGGACTTTATTTTTACTCTATTGAATCAGATGGAAAAATTCTTTCACGGGGAAAATTGCTGAATCACTGATGTTACGCAAATACATTTTTACCGCAGAGTTCGCTGAGGTTTTACGCAGAGAACCGCTGAGAATACAAGATTGCATTTTCTCTGCGGCTCTCCGCGTGTTGTTTTCTCTGTGTTCTCTGCGGTTAACCCCGTTGGATAATCAATTCTGGAATTTGGTACAAATCAGGAAATACTATCCTACGGGGTTAATTGCTTTTCTGCGTAACATCAGTGATTCAGTAATTTATGGTTGCTTAATTCTTCCGCCTCCCTCAAAATATTTCTTGTAATATTCTTCATTCAAATCATCAATCATCACTCCCGCTTTGGTAGTGGCGTGAACAAATTTATTGTTCTGAAGATAAATTCCGACATGAGAGATTTCTTTCGATTCAATCCTGAAGAATACCAAATCTCCTTCCTGTAAATCCTTTTTTGAAATGGCGGTGCATTGATGGTAGAGGGAAGCCGATGAACCCATTATATTTTTTCCGAAAATTTCTTTGAAAAGAATGGTGGCGAACCCGGAGCAATCCACACCGCTTTTTGATTTGCCACCGTATTTATATTTCACCCCATACCATTCATCAATGAACGAGTAAAGTTTTTTGTTGGAAATGTTTTCCTTGCTTACTCCGAGAAGCTGAGTGTATTTTTCTTCAATGGTTTTATACGAACCGTTTGTGGTGCTTTTCCTCGTTCCGCAGGAACAAAAAATCAGCGCAAGAATCAGCAAAGAATAATTTCTGGAAAACCTCATAGGTAAAAGTAACTTCAACTGATTTTCAAAAAAAGCAAAGTGTTTTCTGTTTTCAAGCGAAGAATGTTGATAATCACTTGCCAATATTTCTTAAATTTGCCTCCCTTTAACAAAAAATATATAACCATGTCAACCGCAGTAGCCCCGTCAAAACTCACCGAACTCCTTGGCGCCAATGCCGATAAACTTCTGAATCACACCTGCAAGGGAATCACCAAAGAGCAGTTGCACCTTCCCGGTGGAGATTTTGTAAACAGAATTTTTTCTTCCAGCAACCGAAGCGTGAAGGTGATGGACAACCTGAAAAAGATTTATTATCACGGCCGGCTTTCCGGCACAGGTTACCTTTCCATTCTTCCCGTTGATCAGGGAATTGAACATTCTGCAGGCGCATCGTTCGCTCCCAATCCCGCTTGCTTTGATCCGGAAAATATTGTCAGGTTAGCCGTTGAAGGCGGTTGCAATGCGGTGGCTTCTACGTTTGGAGTGCTGGGCATTATTTCAAAAAAGTACGCAAGTAAAATCCCCTTCATCGTAAAAATAAATCATAACGAGTTTCTCACCTATCCGAATAAGTTTGACCAGATTCTCTTCGGAACGGTTGAAAGCGCATTCAACATGGGCGCTGCGGCTGTGGGAGCAACCATTTATTTCGGTTCTGCCGAATCATCACGTCAAATCACCGAAGTGGCAATGGCGTTTGAAAAAGCCCACGAACTCGGAATGGCAACGGTGCTATGGTGCTACCTGAGAAATTCCGCTTTCAAAAAAGACGGAGTGGATTATCACAACTCAGCCGATTTAACCGCGCAGGCAAATCATCTGGGAGTAACCATTCAGGCAGACATCATCAAACAAAAACTCCCGACAAACAATGGCGGATACACCGCGCTCAACTACGGAAAGACGCACGCAAAAGTTTATTCCGAACTTACATCCGACAATCCGATTGACCTTTGCCGCTATCAGGTGGCGAATTGTTATATGGGAAGAATCGGTTTGATAAATTCAGGAGGAGAATCAAAAGGAGCAAGTGATTTATCAGAAGCAGTCACCACCGCTGTGATTAACAAGCGCGCAGGCGGTCACGGATTAATTTCAGGGCGCAAAGCATTTCAAAAGCCGATGAAAGAAGGAATTCAATTGCTGAATGCGATTCAGGATGTATATCTTTCGAAAGAAATAACGATTGCTTAATTTGGTAATTTGAAAATTTGAAAATGAAATCCCGAACCCATCTTCAAATTTTCAAATTGATAGGACTTACGCAAACTCTGCGGCTCTCTGCGAAAATCTCAGCGTTCTCTGCGGTAAAAATTTTAACCGCAGAGTTCACAGAGAAAAATGACGCTGAGAACCGCAGAGAAATACAAGAATTGTACATTTTGCGTAAGTCCTAATTGAATAATTTTCAAATTGAATTATGAGTTGGTACAAACGAATAGCAAAAGGAATCACCACCCGCACAAGGGAAAAGAAAGAAACCAAAGAAGGTCTCTGGCATAAATGTTCTCAATGCAAAAAGATACGGCCTGCTGATGAGCATTCCAAGAACCTGTATGTGTGTCAGGAATGCGGCTACCACGAACGCATCGGCTCCAAAGAATATTTTGAAATTATTTTTGACAATAACGAATATCTGGAACTCAACGCTGAACTTACTTCGGCAGACCCGCTCAATTTTTCCGATACAAAAAAATATACCGACCGTTTGGCAGATTCGCAGGAGAAAACAGGATTGAAAGACGCGCTCGCCACCGCTGCCGGAAAAGTGGATGGAAATGAACTCGTGATTTGCTGCATGGATTTTACGTTCATTGGCGGCAGCATGGGCTCGGTAGTGGGAGAAAAAATTTCCCTCGCCATAGATTTTTGCATAGAGAATAAAGTGCCACTGGTGATAATTTCAAAATCAGGAGGAGCAAGAATGATGGAAGCGGCTTTCTCCCTGATGCAACTGGCAAAGACAGCCGCCAAACTCACGTTGCTATCTGATGCGAAACTTCCTTACATCTCTTTGCTCACCGACCCGACCACAGGCGGCATCACCGCTTCTTTCGCCATGCTGGGCGATTTGCATATTGCAGAACCCGGTGCGCTCATCGGTTTTGCAGGTCCGCGCGTGATAAAAGAAACCATCAAGAAAGACCTACCCAAAGGATTTCAAACTTCAGAATTTCTTCTCGAGCACGGATTTCTGGATATGATTGTGAACAGAAAGGAATTAAAAACAAAATTATCACAGCTGCTTACCTTCTTTAAGAATTGAAAATAGCAAGTCCTCCCCAAATGAGGGAGGATTTAGGAGGGGGCTGCAAAACTTTCGCAGCTGCTTACGTACTTTAACATGAGTTCGGGAACAAATAACAATACAAATATTCAACAATCAATAATCAATGTTCAATTCTCTAAGCTGTTGTTTTCATTGAAAGTCGAATATTGAACATTGAACATTGATTATTCTTTTTTTCTTCGGATGATTTTGATTTTGAACCCGAACTCACGTTACTTTAAAAACTAATTTTTGGTGTTTCATAGTTCTCTCTGACTTTGTCTGAGGACTCTGATGAAAATAAACTCACCGTATAACTTGCGCAAGTAAAGTAATTTGCGTTACTTTGTTGTATCATCTGCTCAACCGCTCTTTTATGAATGAATAACTTTACTCTTAAATATTTCCGCTCTCGTTTTTCTTTACTTCTTTCTTCTTTTTTCTTTTTCGTATTTTTCGTATTGTTTCGCTTTTCGCTGTTTGCACAAATCAACCTTGTGCCTAATCCCTCCTTTGAGCAGTTTGATACTTGTCCTGATGATGTTGCTCAAATTCAAAGAGCCCAAGGATGGTTCACGTGTGGTAACAGCCCTGATTATTTCAATGCTTGTGATACTTTTTGGGTGTCTGTTCCAGATAATTTTACGGGGCACCAATATCCAGCAAATGGAGTTGCCTATGCAGGATTAATTACTTACTCTGGCATACCTCCCAATGTAAGAGAATTTATGGGAACGCAATTAATTTCTCCTCTTATGATAGGGCAAAAATATTATGTTTCTTTTCAAGTCAGTTTTACTATAAACAAAAATCCGGATGTATGTATTGCTGCCAACAAAATAGGTGCTAAATTTTCTACCTTTTCATATATTGTTCCTGATGTGTATTCCCCTCCTAATCCGGCACTAATAAATAATTTCGCTCATGTTTATGCAGATTCTATTATTAAGGATACTGCTAATTGGGTAACGATTTCGGGCTCATTCATTGCCGACTCTACTTATAACTATATTATGGTAGGAAACTTTTTTGATGACGCAAATACAGATACTTCAACTGTAAACTTAGATAGTGTTAGTGTTTCCGATTGCCATAGTTATTACTATATAGACAATGTTTGTGTGTCCACAGATTCATTAACATGTAGTAACAATGTAGGAATAAAAGAAATTGAAGATGAGTTCAATTTTCTTGTATTTCCGAATCCTGCAACTGATTTTATTGAAATTAACTCTGATAAAAATATGACAGAGGTAACTATCTATGATTTTTACGGCAGAAAAATTATTGAAAGAAAAAGTGAAGGCAAAAGTTTACTCATTGATATTCCTTTTCTTGAAAAAGGAATTTATTTTATTAATGTCAATGGTATATGGAATAATAAATTCATAAAACTTTAAATGAAAAAACTCTCTTACATATTCTTTTTCTTCTTTTTGCTTACTGCCTACTGCCGTTTGCTTTTCCCAAAACCTTGTGCCTAATCCCTCCTTTGAGCAGTTTGATACTTGCCCTTATGACCAAAATCAAATACACTTTGCAACAGGATGGAGTAATTACAATTATATTGGTTCTCCAGATTATTTTAATTCTTGCTCTACTCAACCTTGGTTTTCTGTACCATATAATTGGGGAGGGTATCAGCAAGCAGCATCAGGTAATGCTTATGCGGGTATTTATACTTATGAAAGTCCTGCTCAAAATTTCGGAGAGTATATTGGTGCGCAATTACTTTCTCCTCTTGCTATCGGCACTAAATATTATTTTTCCTTTAAGACAAATTTAGCACTTGATACAAATCATACTTTCAATCAAGCCACTAATAATATTGGGATGTTATTTTCAACCATTCAATACGGTCCTTCCAATCCGGTTACTATAAATAATTTTGCTCATCTTAATTCTACTGATGTGATTACCGATACAATGAATTGGACAACTATTTCGGGTTCTTTTATTGCTGATTCTGTTTATAAATATGTCATCATTGGCAGATTTTTTGACGATGTTCAAACCACTATTATTCAAATGCAAGATACTATTTCTGACAGATCTGCTTATTATTACATAGACGATATATATTTATCCACTGATTCTATTACAGGCGGAATTGCAGAGCAAGATATACAAGGCAGTATTCTTACTTATCCTAATCCATTTTATGAGTCCTCAAACATTGAAATTAACTGCGATTGCGGGTTGAATAATTCTTTTGTAAGTATTATTAACATGTGGGGGCATGAAGAAAAAAAATATTTATTCGTAAGTCGCAAAATAATAATAAATAGAGAAGATTTATTGGCAGGAGTTTATTTTTTGAAGATTGAAATCGATGATAAAGTTTTTACTCAAAAGATAATCATTATAAATTAAAATCGTACAACTATGAAAAACACAATCAAACTAGCAATCGGCATCACGATAGTGATGCTATGCAACAGCAATTTCTCTTCCGCTCAATTTAATTATGAAATAGGAACAGGAGGTACTTATGGTCGTACTGCACTTACTGGTATTGTAAGGGGAATTGGCATTGGAAATTTCACACTTCCAAATGTACCATTATCTGCTCTGCACGTCAACACTAATTTATTTCCAGTCGGCTTTCAGACAGGTGAAGTTTTTCGAACACAATCCCCAACAAGCACTACGCAAGCATGGCGTATGTTTTCAGGCACAGGAGTAGGAACACAAAAATTTAGTATCAGCAATGTAGGCACAACAAATGATGTATCGCTTAATGTTGTGCAAAACGGCAATATGAATTTTTTCACCAGCAACACCCAGCAGGCAACTATACTCGCCAACGGCAATGTAGGCATTGCCACCGCCAACCCATTAGTTCAATTAGATGTGAACGGCTCGGTGAATGTAAAAAATGTTGCCCTGCCCGCTGTGTCGGGTTATCATATTGATACCGCTATTGTACTTGCTAATTACGGAATTCCTACAAATATTTTTGTCGGACCCGGTGCCGGTGCAAACAATGTCCCTCCGTCAACAGGAACGTATAACACTTTTTGTGGCTATAATGCCGGAGTAAATAATAAATTCGGGAATGATAATGTTATTCTCGGGGGTGGCAGCGCAGGATATAACAGCGGTGTATTCGCTCCGGATGATAGAAATATTTATATTGGCTTTAATGCCGCCTATACCACCCGCGGAAACGATAATGTTATTATTGGAGCAAATGCTAATTCCACCTATGTTATTAATAATGCCGCTGCCATAGGTTCCAATGCCTACGTAACGCAGGATAACTCTTTAGTGCTGGGCAGCATTAATGGAATAAATGGCGCAACAGCCGATACTAAAGTGGGCATCGGCACCACTGCTCCAACTGCTTCACTTGAAATTAATGCCGTCAGCGCGAATGCCAGCGGATTAAAGTTTACACAACTTACATCTGCTTTTACTCCGGTTACTACTGCAACTAAATATTTGAGCGTTGACGGAACAGGCAATGTAATCTTGGTAAATGATGGCGGTGGTGCGGGTGGCGGCATTGTTACTGCCAATAACGGTTTAACAGTTGCTCCCACAGCAAGCAATGTGCAACTTGGAGGAACACTTGTCCAAAATACAGATGTTGCCCTTGCCAGCGGTTTTAATATGACTTTTTCAGGCACAGGAAATGTGGGAATAGGCACTACTGCTCCCTTTGCAAAGCTGCTGATAAAAGGCGCAGGAACCAATACAAGTACACCCCTTTTATATGCAATAAATTCGTCAGGTCTGGCTGCAATTGCTACAGATGAATGGACCAATGTTGTTTTATGCCAGGGTACAGGCGGGGGAGTAGGAATAGGCGCGGGATCAACCGGTGCTAAACTATATGTGAAAGGAGCTGGTTCAACAAGTTCAACCACTGCATTTCGCATTGATAACAGCATTGGTACAGATTTGGTAGAAGTTGGAAATGATGGCACAACATACAATATAAGCGGTTCGTGGCAGCAATTTTCAGATATACGATTAAAAAAAGACACAAGTGCATTTATTGATGGATTGAATGTTATTAAAAATGTTCATCCGGTTTTCTATGAATATAACGGGAAAGCCAACACTGAAACAGGAAGAAAACATATTGGAATAATTGCACAGCAAATACAACCGTTTGCTCCTTATACAGTAGATACTTTTATGGCTAAGCTTGATACTTCTGACCTAACAGAAACACAGCTTTATAGTTTTAGTTCCGGTCCATTATTATATGTAACAATCAATGCCATCAAACAATTATCTGCAAGCAATGATTCTTTGAAACAGCAATTAGCTTCTATGCAGTCAACCCTAAATAATTGCTGCAGCACAAACACAAAAACCAACGAAAACGCTCAAACAGAAATCGAAAAAATAAAACTCACCCTTCCCGATGCTCCGGTTTTAGGCGATGCCCGCCCAAATCCCAACTCCGGCTATGCCGAGATTCCATACTACCTTCCTGAAAATGTCAGCGCTGCAAAAATTATTTTCATAGACATGCTCGGCAGAACCATGCAGGAAAAAATTCTTCAAACCGGCTATGGAATAATTGGCATTGACACTCAAGATTTACCAAGCGGAACATATACCTATTCTATGATTCTGAACGGAAAAACTCTCGACACAAAAACAATGATAAAAACAAAATAAAGGCAAGCGGACATCAAAACAAAAAGGCATTCCGAAAATCCAGAACGCCTTTTTAATTTTATTGTTTACTCGTATGTTTGCGAAATTAAATAAACTAGTGCAACTAAAAGAAAAAAAGAGTGAGAGCAATATGCGTTACAAAACAACCCTTGAGGTATGTTCGTAGACAGAGAATCCTCACTCTTTTTAAAACTCTTTAAAGTCAG
>JACRAM010000035.1 GCA_016213405.1 Bacteroidota bacterium | reverse complement strand
TATAGTATCCCCTTTAATACTAAAATTCGTAGAATGGATTCTAAAATTGCCACAGGTACAGCAATACATAGACAGATTAATAAAATAGTTAGCAATCCATTAAATATTCCTTCGTTTGATTCCATTATCGTGATACATGCCAAAAATAATTACTCACAACAAAAATTTTCAATAAAAAAAATCCCGCACCGGAAACAGCCGATACGGGATTTTAAAAAAGGTAAACTTAGTTTTACCTGCTGAGCATCACCTTTTTAACAGCCGAACCGGCAGGTGTTTTAACGTTTATAAAATACATTCCCTGTGGCTGATGCGACAGGTCAAAGCTGAACTTTTGTTGAACCGAAAGATTTTCTGATGCCTGAGAAATAACTTCTCCGAGCACATTGGTAATCTTTACATCCGCCTGCCCTAAATCACCCGCGTTGATATACACCGCCACGGCACCCGAAGATGGATTCGGATATACCGAAACATATTGGTTTATATCCGTTTCTTCAATGCCTACCACACTGGTAATGTTGATGTCATCCACATACATGTTGTTCTCATAATCATTGGTGTGGCGGAATTTGACCAGCATGGTGCTTGCCGGCAGATAGGGAGTGAGAGAAACTGTTTCAAGCCGCCACTGTGAGGTTGTTGGAAAAAATTCAGCAGTGCTGAAAACAGGAGTAACCGTGGTAAGGTTTGAAGAATACTTGAAATAAGGAGTGCTCCAGGTTGCACCGCAGTCGGTTGAAACCTGCACTTTAAGCGTATCAGACCAGTTTGTCGCGGCATTCGGATCTGTGTAAAGCTGATAGGCAACCTGAAACGTAAGCTGGGCGCTGGTAGCTGATTGCATACTTATCGGATTGGAAGTTAATTCATCCACCTGCCCGCTGGCTGAATACCAGTAGTTGCCCATGTACATGGAATACGAACCGGTTTTTTTAGCGCTGTCGGTGCGGGTCCATGTTGCTGAAGCATCCGGATTATTCAATGTCCACCCTGCAGGAAAAGTTGCGCTCTCAATTCCATCTACAACCGGAGGGTTTTGCGCAGCTCCCGCAACCGTGAAAGTGCTTGTGTTCTGGTCGTTGCCCGGATTGCCATCGGTTCCCGCATTGGGGTTGCTGGTGGAAGAAGTAAAAGTATGCGTTCCGGCAGTGGTGACCATATTTGGCAGCGTAACAGTTGCAGATGCTGCCGATGCCAGCGAACCTGTCCAGCTGAATTGTGTATTTGGATTGGCATCCACCTTATAATTAATGGTGCAGGAGGTAAGTGTGGTGGCGCCATAGTTTTGCAATATTACTTTAGGAGTCAGCGTGGTGCTGCAGGCAATTCCGCTGGGGCTTACTATGCTGTTGATTCCCGCATCAAGCGCGGCAGCGGGACCGCAAACTATTACAGCATTATTCGCAATGCTCATAAGGTTATTTGCAATAGCGCTCTGGCATCTTGCTTTTTGTCCGGCAGTGAACATATTGTAGCAGTTGTCATCACTGTAATCCATGTAGTTCATATACATGATTCCGTTTCCGGATGGAGTGCATCCATCTGTATGAGGAAATGAATAACAGCCTGATGTTGCATCTGCCTGATTAGGCGTGTCTGCAACCAGATCATCTCCGGTGCAGGCTCCTCCGTCATCTCCCCAAATGTGATACAAATTAAAGCAGTGACCTATTTCATGAGAAAGAGTTCTTCCATAGCCAAACGGAGGGCAGGTTCCCGGATTAGTCAAACTTCCTACCGTGCAGTAATGAACTACTGTTCCGTAAGACGAACTGATAGGAGGAAATTGCCCGTATCCCAGCAAGCCGCCACCGAGGTTGCCGCACCAGATGTTCAGGTATTTAGTTACATCCCATGGGTCATCGCCTCCATTTGCAGATTGTTTAATAAAATCATTAGTGGTGAAGCTTGTAGCCGTAGTTGATTTATGAACAATGCCGGTTGTAGGATTTCCACTTGGGTCCTTTGTAGCCAGGCAAAACTGAATTTGCATATCAACAGCCACCGCCTGAAACGGAGCAGGAGTATTTCCGGCATCTGAGTTTGTGCGAGACCAGTCCTGGTTTAGTTGCAAGATAGCTGCCTGAACTTTTGCATCCGTTACATTTTGTCCGGCACCGTTATACACCACATGAAATACAATGGGAATGGTGTATTGAGCAAAGGTCTGAGGATTTCCGTCTTTTTTTGATTGGATAATTTTCTTTACACCTTCCTGGATTGATTTTTCAACTTCTGCACGTTTCGCATCAAAGTTCGGGTCTTGCGAGCGCAAGTAATTATCATGCTGAACTTGCGCACAGCGAATGATTCCTTCCGCATTGGCAGGCGCCTGAATTGGAAGAACTGACTGAGCATTCACAAACAGAGAACACACCATGCCTGCTCCGAGCAGTACGACTGAAAAAGTAATTTTTTTCATAGATAATTGTTTTAGTCCTGAAATAAATTCAGGAGAGGGTTTCTGAATAGGAGTGTAAAGGTATTTTTTCAGATGATAAAAACAAATTTTTTGGCAACAAATATTTCAACAGTTATTGGAGTTCCAATATCCCTTCATCATTTCGTCCCAAACAAAACTTTTCAACATTCTTCAAAACTCTGTTTCCATTATTTATCTTCGCTTCCCTTTTTAGAAAAATGATTTCACCGATTCAAAATAGATTACACCGATTTTACCCTCTGCCATGAAGTTCAGCCACCTCCACGTTCACACCCAGTATTCTCTTCTTGACGGAGCAGCAGATATTTCTTCCTTATATAAGAAGGCGGTTGCCGATGAAATGCCCGCCATTGCCATTACTGACCACGGAAACATGTTTGGCGTTTTCAGTTTTGTGGCGGAAGCATCCAAACACAATACTCTTGAAAATCCGGATAAGATAAAACCAATCGTGGGCTGCGAGTTTTATGTGGTGGAGAACCGGCTTAAAAGACAATTTACCAAAGACGATAAGGATGTTCGTTATCATCAGCTCATGCTGGCGAAAAATACCGAAGGATATAAAAATCTTGTCAAACTCTGCTCGCTCGGATACATTGAAGGCGGTTACGGGAAATATCCCCGCATTGATAAAGAACTTATTCTTCAATATCACAAAGGATTGATTGCCACCACTTGTTGTTTAGGAGCCGAAGTCCCGCGCACGATTCTTAGAAAAGGAGAAGCGGAAGGAGAAAAAGCTTTCAAATGGTGGCTGGATTTATTCGGAGAAGATTATTATGTGGAAGTTCAGCGCCACGATATTCCGGAGCAAAACAAAGTGAACGAAGTGCTTCTGAGACTGGCAAAGAAATATAATGTGAAGATGATCGCCTCCAACGATTCTCACTATGTGAATGTGGAAGATTACAACGCGCACGACATTCTTCTCTGCATCAACACGGGCGAAAAGCAAAGCACTCCTTCGGCAAAAGATTTTGCGGATGATGACACGATAAGCGCGAAAGGAAAGCGTTTTGCGTTCTTCAACGACCAGTTTTATTTCAAATCAACCGAAGAGATGGCAAAACTCTTCAGCGATATTCCCGAGGCAATTGATAACACAAATGAAATCGTAAGCAAAATTGAAACGCTGAAACTCAAGCAGGATATTCTTCTTCCCAACTTTCCCATTCCTCAAAAATTTCAAATACATAATAAGGAAGAGGTCATTAATAAAACTGTTCTCACTCCCAATTCTCTCAATCAATGGGAATATCTGAAGCATCTTGCATTCGAAGGAGCAAAGAATCGCTACAAAGAAATTTCTCCCGAGATAGAGGAGCGATTGAACTTTGAACTTTTTACTATTAAAACGATGGGTTTTGCCGGTTACTTTCTCATTGTAGCAGATTTTATTAAAGCGGGAAGAGACCTGGGAGTTATTGTCGGACCTGGCAGAGGAAGCGCTGCCGGTTCGGTGGTTGCCTATTGCACGTACATCACCAACATTGATCCGATAAAATATAATTTGCTGTTTGAAAGATTTCTTAATCCCGACAGAAAATCAATGCCCGATATTGATACTGACTTTGACGATGAAGGAAGGCAGAAAGTTTTGAATTACGTAGTAGAGAAGTATGGAAAAAACCAGGTGGCGCAGATTATTACTTACGGAACCATGGCGGCAAAGACCAGCATCAAAGATGTTGCGCGTGTGTTGGATTTACCATTGAATGATGCGAACATGCTTACCAAACTAGTTCCTGAACGCCCGGGCATTGAATTGGACCGGTTGATTAACGCGTCTCTTTACGGTCCCGGAAGTTTGCAGGACAAGGAAAAAGAAAACCTCGGTTCTGATGATATGGATTCCATCAGGCGCTTGCGCGAAATTCATAATGGAAAAGATTTGCAGGCAAAAGTTTTGAAAGAAGCGCTTATACTGGAAGGTTCTGTCCGCAACACGGGCGTTCATGCAGCGGGAATCATTATCGCGCCCAAAGATCTCACAGAAATAATTCCTGTCGCCACAGCAAAAGACAGCGAACTCTACGTAACGCAATACGAAGGCACCGTGGTGGAAGAGGCAGGCGTTATCAAAATGGATTTTCTCGGGCTCCGAACGCTTACTATCATGCGTGATGCACTCAAGCTGATAAAAGAAAATCATGGAAAAGAAATTGACATTGACGCCATTCCGCTTGACGATAAAAAAACTTTTGAACTCTATCAGCGCGGAGAAACCAACGGAACCTTCCAGTTTGAATCAGCAGGAATGCAAAAACATTTAAAAGACCTGAAGCCCGATAAGTTTGATGATTTGATTGCGATGAACGCGCTTTACCGTCCCGGACCGATTCAATACATCCCCACCTACATTGCGCGAAAACACGGGCGTGAAAAACATTCCTTTGACCTTCCTGAAATGGAAGAGATACTGAAAGAAACGTATGGCGTTACGGTTTATCAGGAACAAGTGATGCTTCTTTCCCAAAAACTTGCCGACTTCACCAAAGGAGATGCGGATTATTTGCGCAAAGCGATGGGAAAAAAACAAAAGTCGGTGCTGGATAAAATGAAAAGCAAGTTCATTGAAGGAGGAACAAAAAATAAACTTCGCCTTGATAAACTTGAAAAGATATGGACGGACTGGGAAGCGTTTGCACAATACGCATTTAATAAATCGCATTCCACTTGCTATGCGCTTGTCGCATTTCAAACTGCGTATCTCAAGGCGCATTTCCCTGCTGAGTACATGTCGTCAGTTCTCACGCATCATCTCAGCAACATTGACAAGATTACTTTCTTCATGGATGAATCGCGGAGAATGGGAATTCCCGTTCTCGGACCAGATGTGAATGAGTCGCAGTATCAATTCTCGGTGAATAAGAACGGGCAAATCCGATTTGGACTCGGAGCCGTGAAAGGAGTAGGTGAGGCGGCTGTAACTTCCATTGTTGAAGAGAGGAAAAAGAAGGGTCCATATAAAAACATTTTTGATTTTGTGAAGCGAGTGAACCTTCGCTCGGCAAATAAAAAAACGTTTGAAAGTTTGACGTATGCGGGAGGGTTTGATTCATTGGGACTTTCACGAAGCACGTATCTCGCTCCAGATAAAGATGGAATCTCTTTTCTGGAAATGCTTCTCAAGTGGGGAGCGCGAACGCAGGAATCAAAAGCGGGAGCACACGCTTCTCTCTTTGGCGATTCGGCAGATGCCCAGATTCCCGATCCGATTACTCCCATCGTTGAGCCCTGGGGAAATCTCGAGCAGTTGAAACATGAACGGGAAGTGATAGGATTTTATTTATCAGGACATCCGCTGGATAATTACAAGATAGAAATGGAAACATTCTGCAAGAACAAACTTGCTGAATTGCAGAACATGGAGAAGTTGATCAACAGGGAATTTTCTTTTGGCGGAATGATCTCCATGGTGAACCACCGCATTTCCAAAACAGGAAAACCATTCGGCAATTTCACGCTGGAAGATTATTCAGGCCAGCATGAATTTGTTTTGTTTGGCGAAGACTATGTGAAGAACAAACTGCACATGACCATCGGTTACTTCGTACACATCCGCGGAAAAGTGATTGAGAACCGATGGAATGAAACGGTGCGGATTGAATTCAAAATCTCAACTATGCAATTGCTATCAGACATGCGCGAAAAAATGCTGAAGTCCATCACGCTCAATGTTCCTCTGAAAGATATTTCAGATAAGTTCATTCAGAATCTCGAATCGTTGGTGAAAGCAAACACGAAAGAAAAAGACGGAACCTGTTACCTTAAAATTAATGTAATGGATTCAGAAGAAGGAATTCAACTCACACTCCCGTCAAGAAAAGTAAGAGTGAATCCTGACAATTCATTCCTCAGCACGATTCAAAACATGCCGAATGTGACGTACAAACTGAATTAATAACTGATGTTACGCAAATACATTTTTACCGCAGAGTTCGCTGAGGTTTTACGCAGAGAACCGCTGAGAATACAAGATTGCATTTTCTCTGCGGCTCTCCGCGTGTTGTTTTCTCTGTGTTCTCTGCGGTTAATTGCTTTTCT
>JACRAM010000034.1 GCA_016213405.1 Bacteroidota bacterium | reverse complement strand
ACACTCCGATACATTGTGATGCCAGTACCATATCTCCTCGCTCGTGTCTACCATGAAGTAAACATACTCTTTTGCGCTTCGCGCAACGGCATTTCATCCCTGTGGCAAGACCACAGGGAGTTCATGCCGGGGTCATTAAAGGTCATTGTCAAATTTACTAATTCCAATAAGGTGATACATGCCTTATTTTTTTCGCCAACACCTTCACTCCTTTCTTCAACCCGTTGGATTCACCCAGTTGGTCGTCCGACCTACTGGGCAAGTTTCCTACGGGTTTCATCTTGCTGTTTGCCCACTCATGAAAAGGAATAAGTTCGGGCGTGAGAAGTTTCAATGTATAATCTGGCTTATCACTTGAAAGCAGAAAAAGAGATTCTTCGGTTTGTCCGTTCATTTTTTCAAACACATAACCGTTTTGCTCAAGGTTAAGGAGCCATGCAAGAATTTTTCTATCGCGCTTGGTAATGCTTGTTTCTTTTTGCAGGCGCATGACGAATGTCTTTAAAGAAAGTATTTCCGCGCTTGCCTGTTTTAATTGTTCCATTTCAATAAGCGCCATGATGCGAAGCACGCGCAGAGATAGTTCCCATCCGCTTTTATCTTTTGATATTTCCAACTGCCGGCTGAGGATAGAAAACACTTCTTCGAACTTGCCAAGTTTAAACAGCGCGCAGGCATGCAGGTAAGTGAATTGTGCATAACGCCATTCTCCCAATTCATTTCTCGAAATGCTCAGCATGGATTGTGCCACTGCTTCCGCCTCATTATATTTGCCTGCATAAAACAATGCAAAGAATTCCTGCGCCTTGGCAACTGAATAATTATCTGATTCAGGCGAAAATTGTTTCTGCGCCAGTTGTGCGTTTTCAGCAGCAGAATCATAATGCCCTAAATACAGTTCGCAGCGTGAGAAATAATCATAGGCAATTCCGATTCTTAATTTTCTGTATACGGAAGGATAGCTGTGGATGATTTGTGTAAATTCCAAACAAACCCTTCGCGCCTGCAAATAATCCTTGTTATTTAGTTGATTTACCAGTTCAAGGTTCTTTAAAAAATAGTTAACCGTGTTGGATTTTGTTTGGTCATACAATTTCTCCAACTCTTTAATGGCGCCAGACAAATGTTTCTGAATTTTAGCTGCATCTTCTTTTCCCTTTTGGCTTTGCATGAAAATCAACCGGTAATAATAATCGTTGGCTTTTGAAGAAGCGCGGTTGCATTTTTCGTACAATTCAATTTCTGATGATAAGGCGTCATACGCTTCTTCGCCTTGCTTATGCGTATATCTGAACTTTTTAAATTTCAGAGAGGTTATCAGTTTATCATACAATTCATATTTTTTGCCTAATGAAATGGTTTCTTCCAGCAAATTGCGCGTGATGTCAAGCCCGGGTTTGGAATAAAAGAATTGCCTGTACTGTGCAGATTTCTTATCTATCACCATGGCGGCATAATCCACTTCATCCAACGCTTCTTTTGTTTCTTCATTCATAAACGTATTGAGCGCGTCTGCTATTTTGTTTTTGAGGCGTGATTTCAGCATGGCGAATGCATCTTTTTTACTGAGCGTGCCGTACACATGAATGCAGCAATCGCTTGCAGAAGGAACCGCTTTCTGTTTAAGCAGATACTTAAACAGCTTTAATGTTTTGGCGCTTTCCTCCACGTTGTGGCTTGAAAAGCAGGTAAGATATTTTCTTACCAGTTCAATTTCATTTTCAGATAAGCGCTGAATAAGTTGGTGAATGGTTTGCATGGCTGAAAAGAGTTAACCTGTTGAAAATTTTTCCTACTTGTTTAGTAACTGTTTAAATTTTATTTTGAAATGTTTTTATGAAGAAAGATGGAACACAGATGACGCAGATTTTACAGATAAGCGCAGATAAAATCCATGAAAATCAGTTTAACCAGCGTCATCAGCGTTCTATTTTAGAAATTTAAACAGTTACTTATTACCAAAGATAAATAATATTTCATAGGGAAATGTTATTCAGAGGCGAATTTGTTACCACGCCCTTCCATCGCTTCTGACGTGCTTTGTTTTTTTTAAACAACAAAAAACACATCATGAAAACAAAAAAGTTTTTATCAGCAACGGCACTCATTGTGTTTGCTGTATGCAGCATGGGCGCAAAGCGCCTGCAATGCGGAGTGAGCGAAGACCAGATTCGCTCTTACCTGCAAAACTGCTCGCACCATCACACCACGTATTGGTTTCGGGATATTCCCGGCACCTGCAACAGCGAAGTAGGAATTGAAAACTGCAAAATCGCCACCGTGTATGTTTCAGGCGGAACCATTATTACGCATCTTGATTCTCCAACGGTTTGCGGGGAGTAAGAGTTAGTGATAAGCACAACTGAGTTTATGACAAACACAACGGGATTCATAACAAACACCATTGTGTCAGAAACAAACACAACGGGATTCATAATAAACACCATTGTGTCAGAAACAAACACAACAGGATTCATAACAAACACCATTGTGTCAGAAACAAACACAACAGGATTCATAACAAACACCATTGTATGAGAAGCAAACACAACAGGATTCATAACAAACACCATTGTATGAGAAGTAAACACTACAGTATTTATACAATTAACGATTAACCATTAACCATTAACCTTTACTACCATGGCAAAAGCAAGAGTAAGTCTCGAATTCATTAAACTATCCGTTGCGCCAAAGATTCAGTATGTGCGCGACAGGGTTGGCGACATGACCGGCAACCCCAACTTCACAACACCCGATGTGCCGTTGGCAACCATCACCACTGCGGTGGATGATCTGGAAACAAAATTCAATGCGGCTCAGGGCGGGGGACCCGCTCAAACAGCAGCGCAGAATGCTTCGGAAGAAGCATT
Organism: Bacteroidota bacterium; assembly: GCA_016213405.1. NCBI lineage: Bacteria > Pseudomonadati > Bacteroidota > Bacteroidota bacterium. Next base: position 3,449 of record JACRAM010000034.1, on the reverse strand, counting down.
GGATGATTTGATGCGGGAAGAAGCCGGCTACGTAACCCGCATTGCCGATGGCGATGTGGTGAAAATCACCAGCGCGGGCTTCACTGCTACACAAACAGAGCCCACTCCGGCAGCCATTCCCGCTAAGGTGGAAAACCTTACGCTCAAGCATGGCGACCAAAGCGGAACTATTTTAACCAACTGCGATGTGGTAGAAGGTGCAAAAGGATATACAACCATTATCACAGATAACGCCAGTGCACCGCTTACGGTGCAAAACGGCTCTGTTGTTTTGCAAATGGGGGCAACAAGTCCCATTCCAGTACCTGTTCCTGTCGGTCAAAATCTCTTTCTGCTCTTTAATGCCGCCACTTCGCGCAAAGCATCGTTCAGCGGGCTCACAAGCGGCACCCGGTATTACTGCTGGAAATATGCTTTTAACAGCAAAGGCAAAGGAGCCGACAGCGATGTGGTTTCAATTATTGCTCCGTGAGGATAAGTAGAATGACCAATTACTAATGACGAATTTCTAAACAACAACTAAAACCAAAACAAATCAAAAAAAACACAAACCAACACCGCCCTGTAAATAACAAGGTTATTATGCAGGTAAAATGAAACCTTTTATGTTTAACTTCGTAATACCAAAAAACACAATGAAAAAATTAATTACTATTATCAGTTGCTTTTCAGCAACGGTTGTTTTCTGCACACAAAGTTGGGCAGGAAACATTAACACAAACAACAATGACCCCTCGGCTTGCTATGTGTACAATTTTGAGGATACTCAAAATGAACTTAACAACTTGCCTTCGGCTTCTACTTTTACCTGCAACTACTGCTGTATTGATGGAACTAATACCACTGTGGTCAATTGCAATACTGTAGTTCTTGGAAAAACTTGCGCTCAAATGGGATGTGCAGCAGGTGATTGCCCTGACAGGTGGAGTTGGTCTCCAAGTGATGGTTTGAGCAGCACAAGTGTTCAAAAACCAACTTTTAATCCTGCATGCATTGGAGCCGGTTCAGGAAGTATAACTTATACTATAACCGCATGGAAAAATGGCAGTAATTGTTGTGCACAGAATACCAACACGCTTACTGTTACATGGTCAGGATGCACCCCTTGCCGCATAGGTAACTTTGCTCAGAACGAAGAAAAGCAGAATAAAAATATAGGCGTGTTTCCCAATCCAAGTTCAGGGAATGTGACGGTTCAATTTGAAAAAAACTTCAATGATGCTTTGTTGCAGGTGTATGATATGCAGGGCGCTTTAGTAATTGAGTTGATTGTAAATGAACAAACCATGCAGATAGATTTAAGCAAAAATCCTAAAGGAGTTTATTTTATTCAGGTTGTAAAAGGCAAAGAAGGATTGCTGAATAAGAAAATTGTAATTGAATAATTTGCAAACACAAGGCAGAACATGAAAGCGCAAAACATAATTCACCTATTTACTTATTCACTTATTCGCTCAGTAACTTTGGTGTTTATGTTTTGTGTTTTCATGAATGCTCCTGCCCCTGCGCAATCTGTTTATAATTATTTTAATGGATCGGCTTTTTATTATTTGGATTATAACCCCTACTTGACGCCTCCTCAATTGGAAGTGACGAGTACACAGCCGGTTTCAATTATCAAAACAGCAGACAGTAATTTATTTATTACTGGCTGGGGTCCATGGGGTTCTTGGACTTCTCATCCAGACGCACCATTATCATTTATTAAATCTGACCCGCTTGGTAATTTAATCTGGTCAACTCACCTTAAAGATCCGCTTGCTGTCTATCCCAATCCAACACATAACTATGATATAGCACTGGCAGTCCAAACCGAAGCAGACAGCGGATATGTTGCAGTAGTGGCACTCCGAGCCACAGAGTTAAATATGACTTTTGAATTTCCATGGATATTAAAACTTGATAAGAACGGACAATACCAGTGGGCGAAATATTATTCAAGAGATACTTCTTACTTAGCACAAGGGGTCACACCTGTACAGACCATGACATCTAATTACTCAGGAGGTTTTTTATTAGCCGTATCTTATCCAGATTCAATATCCAGCTACTGTTCTTTAATTAATTGCGATAAGGATGGAAACATTCTTTGGAAAAAATATTATACGGGAATAAAGTTTAATCCCACTAAAATTGTGAAAACACCTGATTATGGTTACATGATTTGCGGTGCAAATAACCCTTTAGGGTCTACTCCTGCATTAATGAAAATTGATTCTTCGGGCAATGTGCAGTTTTATAAAAGTTATACAGGTTCCTATTCCGGCTATTCAATATCGGAATGGAACAACGGGCAATATTTTATTACAGGTTCCACCAAAATGTATAATGCATTCAACAGCTATTCACCTTTTATTTTATCGGTAGATGTGTTGGGAAATATTAATTGGCTTAAAGAATATAACGGAAACGGAACGGAGGATTCCACTGTTTTTGCAAGCGACATTACCGTTTTACGCAATGGCGACCTTTTGGTTTGCGGCAACAGGGTGCGCAATGGAACTCCTGAGTTATCCTATTTCAAAACAGATAATTCAGGCAACTGGATATGGAGCAGGTCAAAAAAAGGACCTTGGGCTACTTATGAAGGGCAACAACTTTTAAAGTTTGGCGATGATGTGCTGATGACTTGGAATGGGAGTTATAATAATTTCACATTCGCACATTTATCTCCTGCCGGAGAGGGTATATGCTATGATGCCAGTCAGAACTGGCATGAAGTTTCTGTTTCAATCACATCAACTTCTAAAGTTCCTGCAATGGATACTAATGTTATCATTAATATTCTACCTCCCCCCATTACCTTTCAATTTATATATGGTATTCCTGACAGTGTTGTTTGCCCTCTTACCAGTGCTGGTATTGATGAACAAAATATAGAAAGTAATATTCTCATTTACCCCAATCCTTCCAATGGCATTTTCTCAATTAACAGCGTGGAGATGAAAATAAAAACCATTGAGGTCATTAACGTGCTGGGTGAGAAAGTAGCCCACCTCCAACTCCTCCCGAAGGGAGGAGGGCAGAACTCAATCTCCCTCCCTTCGGGAGGACAACCGCAGGTTGCGAGCGTAGCTCAGTGGGCTCTTGACCTTTCTTCATCACCAGAAGGAATATATTTTGTGCGCATCAACACCAGCGCGGGAATGATTTCAAAGAAGGTGGTGGTGATGAGGTAAGCCACTGATGTAGTAAAAGTAACTGTTCTTACGAGTTGCTGCTGCCGTCTTGCAAACCCTGAGAAGCAGGCGGAAGTGATAAACATGCTGACCAAGGTTTATCCTAATCCCTCTCCCGGTATTTTTACGCTTGAACTGGCAGAAGTAAAACCCGGAACAGATATTCATGTTTACAATATGGCAGGAGAAGGAGTGTGGGCGGATTGGAATACTACATCAACCAAGCAAACCATTGACCTGTCCAATCAAAGCAGCGGAGTGTATTTTCTT
>JACRAM010000033.1 GCA_016213405.1 Bacteroidota bacterium | reverse complement strand
GGACTTTCGCAAAAAAGTATTTTTAGAAAGAATAGAACACAGATAACACGGATGATACGGATAAGCACAGATAAAATCAGTGAAAATCAGTCAAATCAGTGTTATCCGTGTTCCATTTTTAATTTCTTGCGAAAGTCCTATATAAAGCAAATGTAAATCGCAATCTGCGGAAATGACACCTATGTATAGATAGGGATGGTATAATGAAGTTTACGGTTTACGGTCTTTGGTTTACGGTTCAACAACAACTGTAAACCGAAAACTGTAAACTGTAAACCATTACTTTTATCTTTGCCTTCGTATGCTCACGCTCTCCCTCATCGCCCTCACTTGCCTTGTTTCTATTTCTGCGTTTCAAAACAGAAATGTATTTTCAAAAATGCTTTTCAACCCGAGCATCATCCGCACCCATAAAGAATGGTACCGCTTTCTCACGCACGCGCTCCTTCATGCTGATTGGATTCATCTTGCCATGAACATGTATGTGCTGTATTTGTTCGGCAGCATGGTGGAAGAAATTTTTGTTGATGTATTCGGAACAATGAAGGGAGAAGTTTTTTTCTTCCTGCTCTACTTCATCAGCATTTTTGCTTCTGTGATTCCATCGTTTGAAAAACACAAGAACGATTTTCAGTACAACGCGGTGGGCGCATCGGGCGCGGTGTCGGCAGTGGTATTCTCTTCTATTCTTCTCAACCCATGGATGAGTCTGTCGCTGATGTTCATTCCGATTCCGATTCCTGCTCCCATTTTCGGAATTTTATATCTGGTTTATTGCCGGTATGCCGCTAATCATGCAAAAGACAATGTGGCGCACGATGTGCATTACTGGGGCTCGCTCTTCGGAGTAGTATTTACGATTATTGTTTTACCTTCAACCGTTCCGCAATTGATTGATGCGGTGAGAAATATTTTTTAATGGTACAGATAACAGATAAGCACAGATTTACAGATATTTGTTTTCCATCAGCAAATCTGAATAAATCTGTTATCTGAACCATATTTATGACTAAAGCAATCTTCCTTGACCGTGACGGTGTTATCAACAAAGAAATCGGATTTGTTTTCCGGGTGGAGGATTTTGTTCTCACGGATGATATAATTCCTTCGCTGAAAAAATTGCAGGATGCCGGATTTATTTTTATCGTCATCACCAACCAGAGCGGCATTGCCAAAGAACTTTACACACACGATGATGTGAAAACGGTGCACACCCATATGCTCTCGCTGATGAAAGAAAACGGAATTACAATTTCTGAAATCTATTACTGCCCTCACCACCCGGATGTGGAACCGTGCATCTGCCGCAAGCCCGATTCCGGAATGCTGGAGAAAGCCATCGCCCGTTTCGGTATAGATGTTACAAAATCATTTTTCATTGGCGACAAAGAGCGGGACATACAAGCGGCAGAAAAAGCAGGCGTGAAAGGATTTTTAATTGAAGCGGATTCTTCGCTGATGGGAATTGCGGAGGAAATTACCAAGTCCCTAAACTAAGTCTCAAATTCTCCCGAAGGGACTCCTTCGGAGCAAGTCTCAAGTTCCAAATTCCAAATTCCAAGTTTCAAGGAACAGCCGAAGAAAATGCAATGGCTGTTTTCTGGGGACTTGGGGCTTGATGCTTGGGATTTGGGGCTTCACTCCTCATCATGTTCTTTTGTGTGTCGAGGACTTTTGCGGAATGGTTTTTCAGACACATCACCTTATCAAACTAATATTCCCCTTCTTCTTTATTTTTTCTCCGTTAGTAAGCGTTGCTTGCAGATAATAAACAAACACTGCCGCGCTTTCCTCCGAAGGAGTGGAGCCCCATAATTTGCCTTTGTACCTTCCATCCCAGCATATTTTCAGGTCAGTAGTTTCAAATACTTTTTCTCCCCAGCGGTTGTATATTATAAACAAAAGTTCTCTAATGCAATTATTCCCAAAAACACATTCCAAATCATTCTGCTCATCATCATTCGGAGAAAATGCATTGGGGACATAGACAGCGTTTGCGTTACAGGAAAATTCAACTATAATGATTATGCAGGCGCTGTCGGTACAATTATTCGCATTCGTAACAAAAACGCAATAAACAGTGGTTTGAGATGGAGTGGCCGTTGGATTAGAACAATTGGCGCAGCTCAACCCTATAGATGGTGACCACGAATACGTTCCGCCTCCTGTGGCAATGAGAGTAGTGGCATTCCCCATAATAATAGTTTGGCTTGTGGCAGTAGCAGTTGCAGTGGGACTGGAGAGAGTAGTTACTGTTATGGTTTGTGTTTGAATGCAGCCGTTGGCATCGGTAACTGTAATGGAATAATTTCCCGCTCCGAGTCCTGTAGCAGTTTGAGTGGTTTGCAAGTTGTTCCACTGATACGTATAGGGAATAGTTCCGCTGCTTGGATTAGCAGTGGCAGTTCCGTTATTCACTGTGCATCCGCTTTGAGTGGAAGTAGCGGTTACGCTCAATGTGTTAACAGAATTTACTGTTACGGTTTGTGTTTGCGTGCAGCCGTTG
>JACRAM010000032.1 GCA_016213405.1 Bacteroidota bacterium | reverse complement strand
GGACTTTCGCAAGAAATTAAAAATGGAACACGGATAACACTGATTTGACTGATTTTCACTGATTTTATCTGTGCTTATCCGTATCATCCGTGTTATCTGTGTTCTATTCTTTCTAAAAATACTTTTTTGCGAAAGTCCTAAGATGTACAGAAATACAAATCCATACAGATTTGTATCAATTTGTATTTTCGTAAATCTGTATGGTTTTGTTATCTGTACCACTTGTAGAATGTACTAATTTATCCCGTTTTATGTATAGTTTATGATTTACACCCCACCGATAGCTATCGGTGGCGTAAGTTCTTTGTTTTTTGATGTTTTGTTCGTTCCAGGCACGTGCTTTGAAGTTCCGGGCACGTGCTTTGAAGTTCCGGGCACATGCTTTGAAGTTCCGGACACGTGCTTTGAAGTTCCGGGCACATGCTTTGAAGTTCCGGGCACGTGCTTTGAAGTTCCGGGCACGTGCTTTGAAGTTCCGGGCACATGCTTTGAAGTTCCGGGCACGTGCTCGGAAGTCCCGGTTTGCTCCAACGGAAGTTCCGGTGTGCCAAACTAATGGCTTGTTGGAAGCATATTCTGCTTTGATTGAGGCATTTTTTTGCATTATTATTGTCATCTTCCTTAAATTTTCGTTACTGTTCGGGGTCGGGAGTTCGGAGTATGGAGAAAAGCAACACCGAACACCGAACTCACTCCGAACACCGAACTCTGAACTCCGAACAGTAACAAATTTTCTCTACGCATTTCTCACTTTTGTTAAATAGAAAGCATTGGGCTGAACGCCCACTTCTTCCAGAAGCAAGTATCTTCTTTCATCTTCAAAGAGTTTGCTGATTTCTGTTTCAGGATTATTCAAATCGCCAAACAGCAGTGCGTTTGTTGGGCAGGCGGTTTGGCAGGCGGATTGAATATCTCCATCTGTTAATTTCCGGTCTTCTTTTTTCGCGTTGAGTTTTCCTTCCTGAATCCGTTGAACGCAGAAGGTGCACTTTTCCATCACACCGCGTGAGCGAACAACAATATCAGGATTGAGAACCATTCTTCCTAAATCATTTCCCCAGGATGCCGGGTTCACATCGGCAAACATTTTATGGCTGTCATATTGAAACCAGTTGAAGCGCCTTACTTTATAAGGGCAGTTGTTGGCGCAATATCTTGTTCCGATGCAGCGGTTGTAAATCATCTGGTTCAATCCTTCTGAACTATGAGTGGTGGCAAGCACCGGGCAAACGGTTTCGCAGGGCGCATGGTTGCAATGCTGGCACATGATGGGTTGAAAAACAACTTTCGGATTTTCGGCAGGCGCTTCCATTTCTCTGAATGATTCTATCAAACCTTTTCCTTCTTCTTTTCCTTTCTCCTGACTCATGTCGGAAGAATAATACCGGTCAATGCGAATCCAGTGCATCTCGCGTGTATTGCGGACTTCTGTTTTTCCTACGACAGGAACATTATTTTCGGCAGAGCAGCTCACCACGCAAGCGCCACAGCCGATGCAAGAGTTCAAATCAATTGCGAGTCCCCAGCGATGACCGGGTTTATCATGAGCATCCCAAAGATTTGCTTTTGACGCTTCCACTTCGTGATAGTTTGCTGAACTGTCATGCATCGCAACAGCCACCATCGGATTCCATTCTTCTTTCGACTTGCTGTTATATGTTTCAAGATTAGTTTCTCTTACGATAGTTTCTCTTCCCATCATCGTGTGGTGAGTTTGTGTGCAGGCGAATTCGTGTTTCTCTCCTGTGGCATCGCTCACTTTCACTCCGGAAACTGAATTTTGTATCGTGCCATTCTTCCATTGTAAAAACTGATAAGCATCCACTCCAACTCCATTAGCAACTTTTCCTGCGGAAGTTCTTCCGTAGCCGAGCGCGAGACCAATTGTTCCGAGCGCTTGTCCCGGCTGAGGGAAAACAGGAACTTTAATTGATTTAGGATTAGGGATTAAGGAATTAGGATTTGAAATCCTTAATCCTGAATCCTCAATCCTTAATTCCACTATATCTCCATTGTAATCTCCTCTTTCAAGAAGGGAATATTTATCCTTCATGTCAGTTGGATTCATCGTGATGTAATTATCCCAGGTGCATTTTGAGATCGGGTCAGGTAATTCCTGCAGCCAGGGATTGTTTGCCTGATTGCCGATTCCGATTCCGGTTTTTTCGTAAAGAACAAGTTCAAAAGAGTTGGGAGTTGGGAGTTGGGAGTTGGGAGTTGATGCAATAATTTTTGCAGCATCGCTTAGCGGCATAACTTCAAAAGTTTTAGAAACTTTTGAAGTTTCATCCGCGCTAACTGCTGTATCCCCTCTCTCAACTCCCAACTCCTGACTCCCGACTACTGGAATTATTTCAGCAACACCGTTGTGAAGCGATTCATTCCAGTGTTCTGTGAATCCTAATGCAGCAGGGAACAAAAGTTTTTCCCATGTCGCCTGAATAAATGAATGATAATCAGAATTGTTTCCGCTCCACATCATCAACGTTTCCTGTGCGCAACGTGTCTTATATATAGGAGCGATGGTTGGCTGAGTGAGAGAAAATTGATTTTTCTTCGGTTCGGCATCGTTCCATGATTCGAGATAGTGATGATCCGGACAAACATAATCACACATAGAAGCGGTTTCATCCATTGAAGATGAAAGAGAAATTTTTAATCCGACTTTTTTCATTGCGTCAGCAAAACCAGGCAGTGTGTATGCAGGATTAGAATTGTAAACGATGAGCGTGTTCACTTTTCCGCTCCTCATGTCTTCCATTAAATCCGACACTTGCCCGTCATTGCCCTGATGGCAGTTGGAATAATTTTCAATATCGATGGTGTGTCCGTAATTGCCAAGAATTTTATTAATCCATCCTACTAAGGTTTGAATCGCTACATCGTTCACTCCGCAAACAACCAAAGATTTTCCTTTGTTCGCCCAAAGCCATTTTGCACAATCAGCAATTTCTTTTTCTGCAACTTTTCCAGTAGAATTATAGGTCGGTTCTCCTGCCATTGAAGCAACAGCATTGTAAAGATTTAAAACAGCAGTTCCGATTTGAGAAGGTTTCACAGGAACACGAAGGTCGGCATTGCTTCCTGTGAGAGAAAGAGTTGTTTCAAACTGAACGTGCTTAGATAAAGTTTTCTTGCCATTGTTAAGTTTTCTTCCCTGCGCATATTGCCATGCGTATTCAACAGGCGAAAGCCAGTTCACTAAAAAATCTGCGCCAAAACTTACAATCACATTCGCCTTATCGAAATTGAAAGAAGGAATTACTTCCGCTCCCATCACATTTTCATTTGCTTCAACAATAGCGTAGTAAGAAACAGCGTCATACGTTACATGTTTCGTATTCGGATATTTCGCTTTGAAATTTGCGATAACACTTTTTGTAGAAGGACTAATAACAGTAGAAGAAAGAATGCGAATGTTTCCTCCGGATAATTTAGAACTGATTTCACTATCCACGTTGTTCCATGAAGCTTCACTTCCTTTGGCAAGAGGGCTTTTCAATCTTTCAGAATCATAAAGAGAAAGTACGGAAGCCTGAACGCGCGCGCTGGTTCCTCCATGACTGATCTTAGATTTTTTATTTCCCTCAATCTTAATCGGACGACCTTCACGGGTTTTTACAAGCACGGAGCAGTAATCGTGTCCGTCAAAATAAGTGGAAGCGTAATAGTTAGCAATACCTGGAGTAATTTCTTCGGGCTTAATGAGGTAAGGAATGGTTTTGTTCACAGGAGTTTCGCAGGCAGCAAGTGTGGCAGCACCCACGGAGAAGCCCATCACCTTCAGAAAATCCCTGCGGGAAAAATCATTTGAAGAATTTTCTTCTCCCTTTACTGCAGGAACACTTTTTCTTCCAAGTACCGCTGTCGGCACATCTTCGGCAAATTCATTCTTGGCAGAATCAAGAAACTCAGGCGTTTCATTGAGTTGGTCTATCGATTGCCAGTACTTCTTCATATACAGATTAAGGATTTACGATTGAGGATTAAGGATTAAGGATTTTAACTTCAGAACCATTTGTATTTTTTGATTTTAATGTTTTGATTGAAGATGAAAAAATAGAAACTAATTCATTTGCTTCTTTCTTTAAATACTCAAGTTCCTTTTTATAGCATTTTAATTCTAATTCATCAATAAATTCTAACCAAAACAAACTTTCATCAGCTTCTTCATCTACAACTTTCAGTTTATTTAAAAAATCTGCGGAAGATTTACTTCTACAAACTGCTCTATAATTTGCGCCAACCGATGATGATGCTTTAAAAAGTTGATATGATATAATATCCATATCTTTCCCTGCGGGAAGAGTTTTCAAAAATTTAAAAACTCTTATCGAAAAATATTTTGTCCTCTTTTTTAACTCTTCCTTATTCATTATATATATGTCTTTAAAATCCTTAATCCTTAATCCTTAATCCTTAATTTTTTCAATAGTGACATTTAATACAATCCAGTCCGCCCATTTTTTCTACTGTAATGGGTTCGCCTTTATATTTTTCCTTGAGTTTAGCGTGCAAGTCGGCATAATATGGATTAGAATTCATACCCGGAACTTCCGTTTTGCGGTGGCATTCGATGCACCACACCATTGTAAGAGGAGAAATCTGCTGGGCTTCGTCAATGGTTGCAATATCTCCATGGCAGTTAATACAAGCTTGCTTGCCAACCACTACGTGCTGTGAGTGATTGAAGTAAGCAAAATCCGCAAGGGCATGCACACGAATCCATTGAATCGGATGCTGGGGTTTATCGTATTTCATGGTTGCAGCATCCCATCCTACGGCATCATAAATTTTTGCTATCTCCACTTTACCGGTCAGTGGCCCAGTAGAAATTGCTTTGTGGCAGTTCATGCAGACATTTGCGGAAGGAACTCCAGCGGTTTTTCCTTTCTCAACTCCTGAATGGCAATAAACACAGTTAATCGCCAGTTTTCCTGCGTGTGTTTTGTGAGAAAATAATATTGGTTGAACGGGTTTATAACTTTGATAAACTCCAATTCCCATTAACGCCTGATAGGCAGCTCTTGCTATCAACGCAATGCAGAGAATTCCCATCAAAGCAAGAAAGCGTTTATGTGCCGATGCCCATTTGACTGCACTAACCGGGACAGGTGGAGCTAATCCTTTCTTAGCATTAACAAGGGCATGGAGTTTTTTCTTCACACCACCAAGAACTCTTACAAGAATTATTAGAACAATCGTAACAATGAGAAGAATCGTTAAAGTATTGAATCCATGGTCTTGTTGCTGCGCTTCAGGTTCTGTGGTTTGCGCTGTTTCTTTTTTCTCAACAGGAGGAATTTTTATATACGCAATAACCGCTTTGATGTCCTCATCGCTGAGTACGCCATCAAATACTGTCATTGGCAGTTTGCCATTATCATTAACTATTTTATTGGAATAAACATCACCTGATTTCTGAAGTGTGATGTTATTTTTTATCCATTTGAATAACCACTCATCTGCCGGCTGCGGAACTCGCGATGCAACATCTTTTAATCCAGGACCAACAAGTTTTTGCTCATCAATTCGATGGCAGGCTGCACAATTTTGTTTAAATATTTTTCCTCCATCAGCTTGCGCAAAGCCAAAATTTACAGAAAGAAGAAACAGAGCGAATAGAGAAAATGATTTTAGGAAAAAATGTCTGACACTTGGGATACAACAATTCATAAAATGATTTTGGTCAATAAAAAACAAAATTTACTTTGATAATTTCCTGACAAATGTATAAGAATTATCAAATCAGGAATAATAATTTTTGAGGCTTTTGAGGAATTATTAACAGAAGAAAATAGTGAGTAATGAGAAAAATGCAAATGAATATGTATCTATAATTATGGGGTGATTTTTGATTTTTATTCAAAGCAAAGAGAATCATTACATTTGCTTTATGAAAAGGTTGTTTTGTCTTCTGTCTTCAGTCTTCAGTCTTCTGAATGCTTATTCTCAATCTGATTCGTTGAAAACACTTTCGGTTGACAGCAATATCATACAGGATAAGCGTTTGAACGAACTTGTACTTAAACATATCCTCATTAACGAAGCGAAGAAAGGCAAGATGAAGGGTTACCGCGTGCAGATTCACTTCGGACCTGAGAAAGCAAAAGCACTGGATGTGAAATCAAAATTTATTTCTCAGAACCACAAAGTGGATGCTTACCTTGACTACCAGCAACCCTATTTCAAAATCCGTGTAGGAGATTGCCGAACGAAACTTGAAGCGTACAAACTTTTGCAGGAAATTTTCAGCGACTTCCCTGGAGCATTCATCGTGAGCGATGATATTGAACTGCCGCCTCTTTAAGAAGTTTATTTTATTCTTAATTCTTACAATCCTCTTTGCCATTCCTGGCGCAGACCGGAAAATTCAGGATGTTTGAGCGCGAATTCTATTTTTTCGAGAAACAATTCCTTATCGCGCGATAAGATGCCGTTAAGAACTAAATAATTGGACGCGTGGTTGCTTCTGAAAATAGTGCCTTTGAGATGTATATTTGAAATAAATATTTTCATTTCGTTCAGCAGTGCGGGAATGCCCATAGGAATATATTCGCCCCGAAACCTCTGGATATACCTTTCGATCCCGAATGGAAAACTGAGCACCAGTACGGAAGCAAATTCCGGTTGAATTTCGTTTAAAATCTTTGCTGAGTTCAGTGCATGCTGTTCACTGTATTTCATGCCACCGACTCCTTCGAGAATAATGACCGACAGTTTGATACATGCTTCTTTTGCCAGAAGCAACCCCTCTTTTACTGAAGAAAAGGTTTCTCCTTTATCCATCATCCGCAGCACCTCGTCATCACCAGATTCGATGCCTACATATACCATGGTAAGGCCGGCCTCTTTGAGTTCTTTTAATTCTTTTTTTGTTTTTGCAAGGATATCGCGGGGCAGAGCGTAGGTTGATACCTTGCGCACCTTTGGAAAGTTCTGTTTAATAAAAGAAAGGATATTCAGAAGCCGTTTTGCCGAAAGCGCCATGGGATTTCCGTCAGCCAAAAATACTTTTCTTACATCGGGATGAATGGCAGCCACCGACCTTATCTCACGCAGTATATCTTCCTCTTTTTTTGCAGAGAATGTTTTGGTGGTGTATATTTCGCAAAAAGAGCAATGATTCCAGGTGCATCCGTAGGTTACCTGCAGGATGAGTGAATCGGCTTCGCTGGGTGGGCGGAACAGTGGCTCGTTATATTCTATAGGAAAGGAATTCATTGCCAGTAAAATAACATTTTTGATTTAAAACTTTATTAAAAGTAAAAGCAGTAGTACAAATATATCAGAAGAAGCAATAGGAGTGAAAAGAAAACCGGAACATTTTTGAAAATAAGAAAGGTGGAAAGCACACCGAAAAAAATGCGCTTTCCTGCCGAGTGGAGCCGGGGAGATTTGAACTCCCGTCCAAACAAGGGACAAAAATGCTTTCTACACGCTTAGCTACCTCTTGATTTTCGGAATGAAGCAGGCAAGGCAGCGGCCAACTTCAAACTTAGCTTCTTTAACCCGTTGGATATTATCCTACGGGTTTTAGTTTCGCTGTGACCCGAAGCTTTTCACAACTATCTTTTCATTTGCGATGCTTGATCCGGAACGCTGAAAAGAAAAAGCTTTCCGGGAAGCAGGCACTTATATTGACTTAGTCAATTAAGCAGCCATAGCGAAGTTATAGTCGCCATTTAGAATTTGAGAATTGTTATTTACGTGATACTTTCCCAACTCACGGCATGCTTACAAATTCATCCTCCTCGCTGTCAAAACCTGTCGGCCCCGTTTAGAAATTATAAACTTGTCCCGATGAATATCTGGATGAAACAAATTAAGAATGAAATGCAAACTTCAAAGAACTTAGGTAAAGTTACAAAAACAAAGTAGACAATAGACAATACACAATAAAACAAAGAAATAAAATCTACATTTGCCGACTAAAAAATAAATCAGTGTTAATCTGTGTAATCTGTGGCTAAGATTGGAATTATACGGGAAGGAAAAGTTCCACCGGATTTGCGCGTACCGTTCATACCTGAACAGTGCAAACTCATCATGGAATATTTTCCGGGAACAGAAGTGGTGGTTCAGTCAAGCCCGGTGCGAATTATCAAAGATGAAGAATACAACGATGCAGGAATTAAAGTGGTGAATGATCTGAATGATTGCGATATTATCCTCGGCATAAAAGAAATTCCGCTTAAAGAATTAATTCCGAACAAAAAATATTTTTTCTTTTCACATACCATCAAAAAACAACCGCACAACCAGGAACTTCTGAAAACAATCTTAAAGAATAATATTCAGTTGATTGATTACGAATGCCTGACCGATGAAGAATTCAACCGCGTGATTGGCTTCGGGCATTATGCCGGAATAGTTGGCGCTTATAACGGAATTCTCGGATACGGATTAAAATATAACCTCTTCAAAACAAAACGCGCAGTGGAGTGCCACGATAAAAATGAATTAATTGAAGAATTAAAAAAAATAAATCTTCCAAACCTGAAAATAATTGTAACCGGAAACGGGCGCGTGGCAAATGGCGCGATTGAATTACTCGGCTTGCTTCACATCAGGCGCATCACTCCCTATGAATTCACGCATTATACTTTCCGCGAACCTACTTACACACAGTTGGATTCATTTAACTATAATGAACGCATGGACGGCACGCCATGGAACTGGAATGATTTTTTCAAATATCCTGAAATGTATCGCTCCACTTTCATGAAATACACGCGTTGGTGCGATCTGCTGATTCATTGTTCCTTCTGGGACCCTCGCGCTCCAAAACTTTTTTCAAAAGAAGAAATGCGTTCACCCGAATTCGGGATAAGTGTGATTGCCGATGTTGCCTGCGACATCAACGGCTCCGTTCCTTCAACTTCAAAAGCATCGAACATTGCCGAGCCGTTTTACGGTTACGATTTGAAAACAGAAACAATTACTGAGCCGTTCGCTAATAATGCAATCACTGTTATGGCGGTAGATAATCTTCCCTGCGAACTTCCGCGCAATGCTTCTGAAGATTTCGGAAAAGAACTGATTGAAAAAGTTTTGCCTTCGCTCCTTGTAAAAGACGAAACAAAACTCATTGAACGAGGTACGATTGCAAAAGATGGAAAACTGATGGAGAGGTTTGAGTACCTGAAAGATTACGTTTCCTGATTACTTAACATTTTTTAATTGAGAAATAGTATCTAATGGATTCTTCGAACCAAACACCGTATTCCCCGCTACCAAAACATCCGCACTGTCTTTGATTAATTGAGGAGCATTTTTCAAATCAACTCCGCCATCCACTTCAATCAGCGCTTTTGATTTTTTTGTTTTGATAAGCTGCTTGAGATATTTTACTTTCTGAAAAGTTGCTTCTATAAATTTTTGTCCGCCAAATCCGGGGTTTACACTCATCATGCACACCAAATCAATTTCAGAAATTATATCCTGCAAAACATTTACGGGCGTGTGGGGATTTATTGCCACTCCTGCTTTCATTCCTAAATCTCTTATTGCGTGAACGGTTCTATGAAGATGCGTGCATGCTTCATAGTGAACCGAAAGATTATCCGCGCCAGCATCCTTAAACATCTGCAGATAATTATCAGGATTCATAATCATCAAATGAACATCCAGCGGTTTCTTCGCGTGTTTTTTGATCGCTTTGATGACAGGAAACCCGAAAGAAATATTCGGAACAAAAACTCCGTCCATTACATCCAGATGAAACCAATCTGCTTCTGATTTATTGAGCATCTCTACATCACGCTGGAGATTTGCAAAATCGGCTGAAAGAATGGAAGGAGCAACGAGGTGTTTCATGAATCAAAGGTAAAAACAAAATGAGAACAAATTCCAAATAACAAAATACAAATCACAAATAAATTCCAAATTCAAACTTCCAAATACAAAACATGGAGTTTGAGATTTAGTGTTTGTAATTTATTTGAGAGTTGAAGCTTGGGTTTTGATGCTTAACCAAGGTATGCTTTCAGTAATTTGCTTCTCGAAGAATGTTTTAACCTGCGAATTGCTTTTTCTTTTATCTGCCTGACGCGTTCGCGGGTAAGTGCAAATTTTTCTCCAATCTCTTCCAGCGTTTGCGCAGGTCCGCCATGCAAACCAAAATACAAACGCAGCACATCTGCTTCACGGTTAGAAAGTGTTCCGAGCGCGCGCTCAATTTCTTTGCGGAGCGATTCACTGAGCAACATGCCGTCAGGTTTCGGATTGTCTTCACTGGTGAGCACTTCATACATATTGCCCGCGTCATCTTCGCTGGAAAGAAGCGGTGCGTCCATGGAAATATGCTTGCCTGTGTTGCGAACTGAATCTTTCACATCATCAAGAAGAACGCCAAGTGTTTCGGCAATTTCATCGTGAGTGGGTTCGCGTTCAAATTTTTGTTCGAGTTTAGAAAAAACTTTATTTACTTTATTAATCGAACCGATTTTATTAAGCGGCAACCGTACAATTCTCGCCTGCTCTGCCAGTGCCTGAAGAATGGATTGCCGAATCCACCACACTGCGTAAGAAATAAATTTGAATCCGCGTGTTTCGTCAAAGCGCTGTGCGGCTTTTATCAAACCGAGATTGCCTTCGTTGATAAGGTCGGGCAAACTCAATCCCTGATTCTGATATTGCTTGGAAACAGAAACTACGAAACGAAGATTTGACCGAACCATTTTGTCCAGCGCTGCGATATCTCCTGCATGAATTTTTTTTGCAAGTTCCACCTCTTCCTCGGCAGTGATTAATCCCTCGCGGCTGATCTCATGCAAATATTTTTCCAGCGAAGCGGTTTCGCGGTTGGTGATTTGCTTGGTTATTTTTAGCTGACGCATGGTCGCAGAAGAAATCGGAGTTTAAATGTACACAATATATTGTTTCATAAAAACAGGACAAATGTATGCGTACAAACGGAATGAGCAAATAATTTGCAAGGAAAATATAAAACGTCATTGCGAGCGAAGCGAAGCAATCTCACAAAAAGATTGCTTCGTCATCCCGAAACGGGATTCCCCGCAATAACGAATTTAATTATGCCTGCTGCTCCTTCCGCTCAGGTCTTGGAATCAACGCTTTTCTTGAAAGCCGGAGTTTGCCGGTTTTCTTGTCAACTTCGAGAAGCTGAACCTTCACCTGGTCTCCTTCTTTCAGGATTCCATCCAGCGTATCCAAACGCCTGTGGTCAACTTCTGAAATATGCAGGAGCCCTTCTTTGCCTGGCATGATCTCTACAAATGCTCCGTAAGGCATTATACTCTTAACCGTTCCCATGTAAATTTCTCCTGCTTCAGGAACGGAAGTGATGCCTTTTATTTTCGCAACCGCTTTGTCAATTCCTTCTTTGTTATCAGAGAAAATGTCGATCATTCCTTTTCCGTCTTTTTCTTCAATCACGATAGTAGTTCCTGTTTCGCGCTGAAGTTCCTGAATTATTTTTCCGCCAGGTCCGATCACAGCTCCAATAAATTCTTTTGCGATAACAAGCTGAACAATTCGGGGTGCGTGCTCTTTATAATCTTCTCTTGGCTTGGACAATGTTTTTTCCATTTCAGCGAGAATGTGCAAACGACCTTGTCTTGCCTGATCGAGTGCTTTCGCCATCACTTCGTAAGGAAGTCCGTCCACTTTCAAATCCATCTGCGTAGCGGTGATTCCGTCTTTCGTTCCTGTTACTTTGAAATCCATATCGCCCAAGTGATCTTCATCACCGAGAATATCTGAAAGCACAGCAAACTTTTTATTGTCAGTGATCAGTCCCATCGCGATTCCAGAGACAGGTTTCGTAATCTGCACGCCCGCATCCATCAATGCTAAACTTCCCGCGCAAACTGTTGCCATAGAAGACGAACCATTTGATTCAAGAATATCAGATACAATACGAATCGTATATGGATTATCAGGAGGCATCACTTGCAAGAGCGAACGCTGTGCCAGATTTCCATGACCCACTTCTCTCCGGCTCGTTCCGCGCATCATTTTCACTTCTCCTGTTGAGAACGGAGGGAAGTTGTAGTGAAGCATAAAATTTCTTTCTGCCTGAATCACAGCTCCGTCAATAGTTAGCGTATCCATTTTTGTTCCGAGCGTTACGGTGGTGAGCGATTGTGTTTCTCCTCTGGTGAATAATGCCGAACCGTGCGTCATAGGGAGATATCCTACTTCACTTGTTATCTGGCGGATGTCAGTTGTCTTTCTTCCATCCAAACGGATTCCATCATTGAGAATTACATTGCGGCATGCTTCATTTTCCAAAGCGTGATAATATTTTTTAGCGAGTTTCTTTTTTCTGTCTAATTCTTTTTCTGATAAGACTTCAAAAGTTTTTAAAACTTTTGAAGATTTAATACATTCATCGAAGATTGCTGCGAATAATTTCTTGCGCTCGTGCTTGTTTGCATTTCCTGATTTAGCAACTGCATAAATTTTATCATAAGTCGTTTTGCGAATATCTTCTTTCAATACTTCATCTTCGGCAGGAGCAACAATGGCGCGCTTGGGTTTTGCTCCGACTTTCTTTACAAGTTCATTGATCGCCTCAATTTGTTTTTTGATGGCTTCGTGCGCAAACTTGATGGCTTCGAGCATATCGGCTTCAGAAACTTCTTTCATCTCACCTTCCACCATGGAAATGTCCTTGAAAGTTGCACCAACAAGTAAATTAAGAGTTGCTTTTTCCAGTTCTGAAATATTAGGATTGATAACGAGTTTGCCGTCAATCTTTGCCACGCGCACTTCTGAAATGGGTCCGTTAAACGGAATATCAGAGAGCGCGAGCGCTGTAGAGGCAGCAAGACCGGCATACGCATCGGGCATAATATTTCTATCGGCAGAAATAAGATAAATCAAAACCTGAGTTTCATTGCGGTATCCATCGGGGAAAAGCGGGCGGAGCACGCGATCTACCAATCGGCTGGTAAGAATTTCGGTATCAGAAGGACGAGCTTCGCGCTTGAAAAATCCACCGGGGATTCTTCCTGCGGACGCAAATTTTTCCTGATAGTCAACAGATAAAGGGAAAAAGTCAATGTCTTCTTTTGGTGTTAAGTTTGAAACAACGGAAGCGAGGAGCATGGTGTCTCCGATTTTCACTACGACAGAGCCATCGGCTTGTCGTGCAAGTTTTCCGGTTTCGAGTGTTACTGTTCTGCCATCTCCAAGGTCGAAGGAGTGGTTGATTGCTTTTGGTATCATGGTTAAATAGGTATAAGGTATAGGGAAATAGAGGTATAGGGGAAATACACATAGCGTATTAGGTATTCGGGAATTGCCCATATACCTTATACCCTATACCACTTGTATTACTTCCTGATTTCAAGTGTCTTTAAAAGCGCGCGATACTTTTCAAGATTGGTGCGCTTCATGTAGTCAAGCAGGTGCTTGCGCTTGCTTACGAGCAAAAGAAGAGAGCGCTGCGTGGCTTTGTCTTGCTTGAAACGGTTAAGGTGCTCGGTGAGGTGATTGATGCGGTGCGTGAAAAGGGAAATCTGCACTTCGGACGAGCCGCTGTCTTTGTCGGATTTGCCGTGCGTTTTTGCGAATTCCTTTTTGAGTTCTTTGGTTACTGGCATTGTTGTCAATTTGTGCGGAAGCCATTCTTCCGCGTTATTTTTATTTTTTGTTTTTAGGAGGGCAAAGATAATAGAATATTTCAGATGTAAGAGGTAAACTCTGAACGGAACGGACAAGTAAAATGGCAGAGTGGGCAGTCAGATTATGAATACTGGTGTGCGGATTGTGAATATTGTCGTTGGAATTATAAATATTGGATTTGGAATTAGGAATACTGGCGTTGGAATTGTGAATATTGGCGTTGGAATTAGGAATATTGGTGTTGGAATTGTAAATATTGGTGTTCAGAACCTAAAAATTTTCGTTCTGATGTGGAATAGTTGTGTTTCGATTGAAGGTTTGCCCTCTCTCTGTATCTCTCCCCTAAGGGGGGGAGGGAGAAAAGCTTGGGAGGAAATTTTTTTGGCACATTAGTTGTTTTCTACAATGAACAACAATTAAAAAAAATTAACATGCCACTAAAAACTGAACGCCCGCAACCGGAATATCGCTGTACGCAGCAGGAACTTTATCAGGTGTGTTTGCTCACTTGGGGTTCTTATCTGGAAAATGTTTCGGACTTTACAAACGAAAATACAACTTACACACTTCTCTTGGGACAAAACAATCGGGCAGCTGTGCTGGCGGCAAAGGCGATGCCGGATTTTCAGCAGCGGGATGAGGCAAGTGAGACGCTGGGGGTTGAGTTGAAGGAGGCGGCTGATGAGTGTTTGATTAAGTGGCAGAGTTTGGAGGGATATATCAAAAAAGGTTTTAAGGAGAATGTGTGGAAGGCGAAATTGGAGGGTGCGGGCAGCGCGCATTATGAGAAGGCGGGTAATAATAATTGGGAAGAGGTGAGTGCGCTGATGGAGGCGGGGAAAAAATTTATTGCAGACCATGCGGCTAAGTTGACTACTCCAGGTGGAATGCCTGCGGGTTTTGACGGGGTGGCGGGATTGTTTAATGACCCCGGCATGAACTCCCTGTGGTCTTGCCACAGGGATGAAATGCCGTTGCGCGAAGCGCAAAAGAGTATGTTTACTTCATGGTAGACACGAGCGAGGAGATATGGTACTGGCATCACAATGTATCGGAGTGT
>JACRAM010000031.1 GCA_016213405.1 Bacteroidota bacterium | reverse complement strand
GGCTCGGAAGGTTTCGGGGGGCATTGACAAAGTTGGCAATAGGGCTCGGAAGGTTTCGGGAGGCATTGACAAAGTTGGAAACAGGGCTCGGAAGGTTTCGGGGGGCATTGACAAAGTTGGCAATAGGGCTCGGAAGGTTTCGGGAGGCATTGACAAAGTTGGAAACAGGGCTCGGAAGGTTTCGGGTGGCATTGACAAAGTTGACAACAGGGCTCGAAAGATTTCGGGGGGTATTGACAAAGTTGGCAATAGGGCTCGGAAGGTTTCGGGAGGCATTGACAAAGTTGGAAACAGGGCTCGAAAAGTTTCGGGTGGCATTGACAAAGTTGACAACAGGGCTCGAAAGATTTCGGGGGGTATTGACAAAGTTGGAAAGGTAAAAACGCTTAATTTTTAACATACTAAATGCATCCCCAATAATAACATTTGCATTTGCCTATCCTTTTCATTCCTTTGCTGATTGATTTTTTAAATAGAGAACAAAACCTTGTGGCTGTATATTAGTACATTAGTACTCCCGATAACTATCGGAATAGTAATTTAGTAAATAGAAGGGCAACCAATCCTGACTTTTACGTCCTATATAATATGAATACCAAAGCCATTCTTCCCTGCCACGTGAAATGTTTATCCCAAAGGATATTCCTTTGGGACAAGGCATATTTCATCGTGGTCACAGCAGTTCTAACCTTATACCTTATACCTTATACCGCTATACCTTCTTTTGCTCAGGAAGCAAGCAGCAAAAACATAAGTTCAGTACGCATGGATGTGGCGCACAGTGGGCTGCATTGCCCGATATTAGGACCCCAGCTGAAAGAACAGATTGCCAAACTTGAAGGCGCAAAAAACATAAACATCAACAGCAAGGATAGTTATATTGAATTTGAGATACCCGCTGCAAACCTGCCTGCCGAGTCAGCGTTAATCAAAATGGCAAATGATTTAGGTTATCCGCGGGAGGATATTAAAGTAACTATTTCAAAAGCGGAAACAAAATAACCGTAATGGTTTACGGTCTACGGTTTACAGTTAACAACAAAAAACATCTGATGAAAAAGTTTTTATTACTTCTTCTGATAACCGTAAACTGGAAACTGGAAACCATAAACTGTTTTGCCCAGCAAACCTCCTATCAGGAAGTTTTTCCAATGCCGGATATGGACGGAGATATTTATGTCATTGAAACCTCCGATGGCGGATTTATCACTACCGGACAAGCAGAAAATATCGGTGCCGGCAGTTGCGATATTTATGTGTTTAAGAAAGACGCTTGCGGTAAATTGATATGGTTCAAAACGTATGGAGGAGGTGGTGGAGATGGCGGCACATGCATTCGCCAGACAACCGATGGCGGATACATAGTAAGCGGTTTATTCACCAACGGCTGTTGCTATGATGCCTCTCTCTTAAAGATAGATGGGAACGGAAATCTTCAATGGTTGCAAACCTACGGGGGAGGCGGAACGGAATATGGAATGTATGTTCAGCAGACCACCGATGGGGGCTATGTATTAACCGGTCATACCGATAGTTATGGTGCCGGAGCTGCCGATGTATATGTAGTTAAAACAAATAGTGCTGGCAATGTGCAGTGGGAAAAAACGTTTGGTGGAGCCGGAAATGAAATGGGTAGTTATATTGAACAAGCTTACGATGGGAGTTATATTATTTCGGGTGTAACAGATAGTTATGGTTCCGGAGGATATGACCTCATGCTGATTAAAATTGATACACTGGGAGCATTGCAATGGTCAAAAGTGTACGGAGGCGCTGGGAATGATGGGGACTGGTGGTTAGTGCGTGCCCCAATTACAAACGACAAGGGATATTTCATCTCTTCCTATACCGCCAATTATGGAGCAGGAGGAAAAGATATTTTTTTCATTAAGACCGATAGTGCAGGAAATGTACAATGGGCAAAAACGTATGGAGGAGGCGGGGAGGAGGAATCGCGCTTTGGATATCCTGCTTCAAACGGAGACCTTGTTTCAACAGGATATACTACCAGTTATGGTGCAGGCGGAAGAGATTATTACCTGCTTCTCACCGACAGTGCAGGCAATTTGAAATGGATGAAGACATACGGAGCCGCTGGCGATGAAAAAGCCATGGGCGTACAACCTACTTCGGATACCGGTTTTGTGATTTGTGGCAATACAAACTCTGCTGCCTTTGGAGCAATTTATTATGACATCTATTTTATAAAAACCGATAGCCTTGGAAATACTCCGTGTTATTCTGCTCCTGCAACACCGGTCGTTAGCGCTGTTTCCCCTGTTGTGGCATCCATAACCCCTGCCGTCACTTCACCGGTAGCAGTTACTGCCCCAATCCCATCAATTGCTAACTATAATCCTTCTCCAACTTACCTTTGTATTCAGTGCCGCATTAAATCCAGCTTTGACTATTGTAAGAATCAACTCGCCCTGACTTTCTACGATTCTACCTCTTGCATGCCAACAAATTGGTATTGGGATTTTGGAGACGGGCAAACAACCACATCGCAAAATCCTATACATACGTATAGCGTGGCAGGAACTTATACGGTTCAAATGATTGTGCTTGATAATACCATTGGTTGTGTAGATACCACCGCTCATGTCGTCACGGTTAATACAATACCCATTGCGCAATTCTCCTTTGTCAACAACGTTTGCGATGGAACACCTGTGCAGTTTACCGACCAGTCAAACGGCACCATAAGTTCCTGGCAGTGGGATTTCGGTGATGGCTTCTCTGATACCATTCAAAATCCATCTCATCTTTATTCTGCACCGGGCACATACAATGTGCAGCTTACCGTTGTGTATGATAGTGTTTATGGGTTTCCTTGTATTGATTCATTCACTATACCTGTTAACATACAGCCCATTCCTGTTCCTGCTTTCACAGCGCCAAATGTTTGCTTCAACAACCCTGCAATTTTTACCGACCAGTCAACCATCGCAAACGGAACAATCACTAATTGGAATTGGAATTTTGGCGATGGAACAGATACTCTTCTGCAGAATCCATCTCACACCTATAATACTTCTGGAACTTTTACCGTTACGCTCATCGTCACAAGCGCCTTCGGATGCACTGATACATTGCAACAACCAATTACAATTAATCCCCTTCCTGCTACTAATTTTTCTTCCACTACCGTATGCCTCGGCAATCCAACCTCTTTCACGGATGGCACAACTATTACTTCCGGAACTATCACCACATGGGGCTGGAATTTTGCCGACCCAAATTCCGGTCCGAATAATATTTCCAACTTGCAGAATCCCAGCCACACCTACACCGCAGCCGGAACGTTCATGGTAGTTCTTACCACAACTTCAGACAGCGGTTGCCAGACCACCACCATTCTTCCGGTTGTTGTCATGCCTCTGCCCGTTGCTGCTTTCACTGTTTCCAACGAATGCCTTAACTCGCCTACAGTTTTCACGGACCTTTCTTCCGTTCCAGCGGGAAACATCCTCCAGTGGGATTGGGCTTTTGGTGACGGCAACACTTCCAGCTTTCAAAACCCTTCGCATACCTATCTCGGCTACGGAACCTATATGGCAACGCTCATCGTTACTTCATCGGGTGGCTGCAAAGACACCATCACCGATACAGTTACGGTTTATCCCATCCCTGTTGTGAATTTTAAGGCAGACAGCGTTTGCCAGAACGATACCACTCCTTTCTATGACCTGTCTTTCATTCCTGCCGGAAGCATTACCGGCTGGAACTGGAATTTCGGAGACGGTAATTCTTCTTCGCTTCAGAATCCCACGCATGTGTACGCTTCTTCCGGAAACTATAACGTAACGCTCAGTTGCACTTCAAATAATAACTGCACAAGTTTGCTTGTGCTCTCTGTGGTGGTGTTTCCGCTGCCACTGGCTGAATTTTCTTACGATCCCGGTCCTAACGCTACGTTCACCGACCCCGTTCAGTTCAATGATTTATCCACCAACGCCAACATTGTCCAATGGTGGTGGAACTTTGGAGACAGCAATACGGCAGTGCTTCAATATCCCATTCATCTTTATTCCGATACAGGAATTTATTTGGTTACACTCGTTGTTGTATCAGACCACGGATGCATTGATACGATTCAGCATCCGATTCCTGTAAAGGATTTTACTTTTTACATTCCCAGCGCATTTACCCCGAATGCAGATGGCACCAATGAGTTTTTCTTTGGAGTGGGAATCGGCATCACCAACTACGAAATGTGGATTTTCGACCGCTGGGGAAATCTTATTTTCCAATGCAAGGTAAACGGGCTGCCTCAAACCCAGCCCTGCTGGTGGAACGGAAAAGTAAGAGGAGGAAATTCGAATAACATTGTGCAGGGAGATGTGTATGTCTGGAAAGTGAAATTTACCAGTGTGTTCAAAAAAGAATACAATTATATCGGCACGGTAACGGTGGTGAAGTAAAAAACTTGTAATTACTACCACTTTACAAAGATCATAAAGTGAGTTGCCCTAAATCCCTATAAAATGAAAACTGCCGTTTCTCATTCCCGTTATCAAGCCGAAAAAAATAAAGTGCTCGATGATTCGTATCGGGTAAGCAGCAATTTTTATCTGAGCGATAAAATTTTCAGAAACTATTTCAAGAGCCAGGTTTCTGTAAGCGGCCTAAAATATATGCACGATAAATTAGATTCACTTGGAAAAGAAGCCGCAGGAAAAATGAACGAGCTTTCTCTGCTTGCCGATAAATTTACTCCTGAATTAATAAAAAGAAATTCTCTCGGGGAAAACATCAATGAAATTCGATTTCATCCGTCATACGGGGAGTTGATGAAAATCGCAGTGAAGTCAGAAATGTTCCGTGTAAAATGGAATCCTGAGCTGAGAAATAAATTTGACGATGAAAAACAACGGCTTGGTTTTTCCGCAGGATATATTTATTCCATGAGCGAGTGCGGGCAATATTGCCCGCTGTGCATGACCGATGGCGTGGCGCGCCTGATTGATTTATTCTGCGATGAAGAAGACAAAAACCGCTTGCTGCCGCATATTTATACTGACAATGCCGGTGATTTTTTCACAGGAGCCATGTTTCTCACCGAAAAAACGGGCGGCTCTGATGTAGGAGCAAATATTTCCGTTGCCAATCATCAGGAAGAAAAAAAATATTTACTCAATGGAGAAAAATGGTTTTGCAGCAACGCAAATGCCGACTTGATCTTCGCATTGGCACGAACCGATTCAACCGTCAAAGGCACAAAAGGACTTTCTATTTTTTTAGTGGAAAAGCATTTGCCTTCTGGCGAAAGAAATCCGATTGACATTATCCGCATCAAAGACAAATTAGGCGTGCGCTCCATGGCTACGGCTGAATGTATACTCACCGATTCAGTCGGAAAATTAGTGGGAAATGAATTTGAAGGATTCAAGGTGATGACAGAAATGATAAATCTTTCACGCCTGTATAATTCAATGGCTGCGCTTGCATGCTCTCGAAGAGCGTTGATTGAGGCGTATCAGTTTTTAGCGCACAGAAAAACTTTCGGAAAGATTGCTCTTGAACATTCTTTGATCCGCACCAAGTTCACTGAATTGGGTGCATTGAATGTGGCTAATTTTTATCTGGTGTGGCGCGCCATCCGGTCACTTGATTTGGCTGATGCAGGAAATGAAAGAGAAAAAGAATTGTTCCGCTTTATTAATCCGCTCACCAAAAAATGGTCGGCTGAAACGGGTGTGTATATTACGAGAGAAAGCATGGAGCTGATGGGCGGAAACGGATACATTGAAGATTTTGTGATGCCCAAACTCATGCGCGATGTAATGGTGCTGCCTATTTGGGAAGGATCGGGAAACATTATTATTCTGGATATGCTGCGCGCCATGGCGAAATCAAAGGGCTTTGAAATTCTTTGTGAGGAAATTACCGAAAGCGCAAAAAGTAATTCTGAATTCGGCAGTTGGTTAAACGCAGAACTAATGCAACTAATTGCCTTCTCAGAAAAACTAAATGGTTTATCGCAGGATGAAAAAGAAGCGTCTGCTCAACTGTTTTTTGAAAAACTTACTTCACTCTATCAGATTTCACTACTGATTGATAATTTGAATGAAGAAAGCAAACAATGGATTTTACCATCCTTAAAATTCCTGAAAGAAAAATATCAGTCAACGGATGAATTGAAAGAAGTGAAACCGCTTTCGGCAGAGGAAGTGAAACAGTTAATTGCCTGGGAGTTTTGACGTTCTGTGTTAATCTGCGATACACCCCCCATATCCTGTCGCCTCCAAGGAAGCTTTTCCGTAGAAATTTACAGTTAGATGTGGTAAGATTGGATGCTTAGAATCCTAAGATATACAGGTAGTAAAACTTGCTTTTGGTATTTATCGGACTTTCCTTTACACAAGAAATCTCATTCAAAGAAAAAACCAACACCGTTCTCAAATGAAAAAAACTAATCTTCTTTTCTCAGCATTAGCACTCTCTTCATTCTTTGCGTTAGCGCAAAATGAGAAAATGGCTTCTCTCGCTGAACAGGAATACGCTTCTTATTTTCAGGAAGCCTATCAGCAGTATCCGAACATTCCTACAGGAGTGCTGGAAGCGGTGGCGTACACCAACTCACGCATGCATCACATCAGCCACAATGCAGGTGATTCTGAAAACTGCATGGGCATGCCCAATGCTTATGGGGTAATGGGTTTGGTGCTTGACGGCAAAAATTATTTCAGCAATAACCTTGTGCTGATTTCTAATCTTTCAGGAATTACAACTGATGCTATCATCAACGACCCTGAACAAAACATCCTTGCGTATGCAAGCGCGCTGGATGCAGTGATGAATTCTTCAACAAATAAAAAAGTTAACAGTATAGAAAATATTTCAGGTGCTTTGGCGATTCTGAGCGAACTTCCTCATAAAGATGTCAGTCAAAAATTTGCTCTCAACACACAATTATATTCTTATCTCACATTTTTGAATGATGCTTCGTTTCAAGCGCAGTATAATTTTCCTGATTACCATTTTGACTTGCAGAGTTTTTTCGGGGAAGAAAATTTCAGAGTATTGAGTTCGTCAAACGTCACGATTCAGGCGGATAAAATTTCGGATGCAAACGGAAATGCATTCAAGGGTGGTGATGTTATGCCAATGTCAACCGATTATCCGCCTGCTCTGTGGGTGGCTGCTGCTTCGTGCAACTACAGTTCGCGAACGGCATCGGTTACTGCTGTTGTGATTCATGATGTGGAGGGAAGTTATTCCAGTTGCATTTCCTGGTTTCAGAATTGCTCGGCAAGTGTTTCTGCACATTATGTAGTGAGAAGTTCTGACGGGCAAATTACCCAGATGGTTCTGGAATCTAAAAAAGCATGGCACGTGGGAAGCGAAAACGGATACACCATCGGCATCGAGCACGAAGGATATCAGGCGCAAACAGGATGGTACACAACGGCTATGTACACCGCTTCCGCTAATCTTGTGAAAGATATTTGCACCAGCGGTTACGGAATTAATCCCACTACTTGTTGGAACGGTCCTTCTTGCAGCGGTATTTGTGTGCTTTCTTCTTCTTATAAAATAAAAGGTCATCAGCATTATCCTAACCAAACGCACAATGACCCGGGACCCAACTGGAACTGGGGCACGTATTACGGTTTGATAAACAATACACCTCCTCCACCGCCTCCAACACCGCCAACGAATGATAATTGTTCAGCCGCAATTTCGCTTACTCCAAATACTACTTGCGTTTCAACTGCAGGAACTCTTGCAAATGCAACCACCAGCGGATTGGCAAAAGCAAGCTGCGATGTTTCCAGTTCATCCACATTAAAAGATGTTTGGTATAAGTTCACTGCAACGGCAACCACGCACACAATCACTTTAACTCCATCATCAGGATTGGATGCCGTGCTTTCACTGTATTCAGCTTGCAGCGGCACACAGCTCGGGTGTTCTGACAATGGCGGAGGTCCTGGCGGAGTGGAAAAAATTATAAAGACAGGATTGACTGTCGGCACTACTTACTATGCGCGCATTTATTCTTACGGATCTTCCATGCCTTCTACCACAACATTTAATATTTGTGTGACAGGAACTTCGGCTCCACCGCCTCCGGCAAACGACAACTGTGCGAATGCAGTTTCACTTACGCCAAACACATCCTGCGTAGTAACATCCGGAACGATTGCCAATGCAACTGTCAGCGGAATGACAAAAGCAAGCTGCGATGCTTCAAGCGCTTCTTCTCTGAAAGATGTGTGGTATAAATTTACAGCCACTGCATCAACACAAACAATCACATTAACTCCTTCTTCAGGATTGGACGCAGTGCTGTCATTATATACAACTTGCAGCGGTTCACAACTTGGATGTTCTGATAACGGAGGAGGTCCGGGCGGAACTGAAAAAATAAATGCATCAGCGCTTACTGTTGGCAATACATATTATGTGCGCATTTATTCTTATGGCTCTTCTATACCTACAACAACAACGTTTAATATCTGTGTAACATCTCCGTCCTCAAATCCTCCGCCTCCACCTCCGGTGGACTGCGCTAAAACGCTCAAGACAACTATTGAAGGATTCAATGTGTACCAGCACACCGCATCAGGAGCGATTATGTACAAAGCGAAAATGGCGATTGATGCCGATGGAAGTCCGCGCGCGTATGGTCCGAATAATTCAGGATTGGATTACACTGCCAATGCCGGCTCACCTGGTAACTGGTGGGGAGTTGTAACTGATAACAGCGGTAACCCGATTATTCAGGATTCATCAGACCCGTATCCGGGAATGTATGTCTCAACTACATCGCTGACAGACAATGCTTACTCTTCAACCAAAACACAGCACTACGTAAATTCAGAAGCGATACCATTTTTCGTTTTGCCTTCTGCGGTAACTGCATACGGAATTCATCTCGGTGATGTGGGATATGTTTACAACACAACCAACGGGCAGGGATGCTATGCGATTTTTGCCGATGGCGGTCCTTCCGGAAAATTAGGAGAAGGTTCTATTTACTTAGCGAATCAGCTCGGAATAAATTCAAATCCGAAAACAGGAGGAACTTCTTCCGGCATCATTGATTATATCGTTTTCCCGAATTCAGGATTGGGACAGGGAACTATTCCAACTGTTGCGCAGATAAATTCAATGGGCGCTGCCAAGCTGAATGCTGCTGGCGGAACCGGAATCACTTCCTGCCTGCCGCTTGCCCCGCCTCAAACAGTTGCTGAAAGAGAAGCGGAGAACAATGAACTGGAAAAAATTGTACCTGCGGAAGAAAATTCATTCATACTTTATCCGAACCCCTTTGACGGTGGAGCGCTGCACGGAAAATTCTCCGAAGCAGACAGCAGAATTATGTCCGTGAAAATTTATGACATGACCGGAAGGGAAATTTTTTCAAAGGAAGTTTCTGTAGAGAACGGAGAGTTCAGTTTGTCCTTCGATGAAAAACTGAAAACAGGAATGTACTTATTGGTCGGAACAACGAACGACAAACAGTACACAAAGAGAATCGTGGTGCAATAAGTTTGGCTTATCGGGTGAGGAAATCTATTGAATAATTATTTTTCCTTTCCCGATATTTTTTTCTTCCGAGCGAATCTCGTAAAAATAAATTCCATCCGGCAAATCGCCACGCTCCATTACGAATGATGAATTGCGAATGACGAATTGTTTAACTTCTCTTCCGAAAACATCAAAAAGTTTCATTCTTAATTCCTGTGACTTGTGACTTGTGATTTGAATGGTTGTTGATTCGCTGAAAGGATTTGGATAAATCATTACAGCATTTTCGTTTTTGTTCATAGGTAAAACTCCTAAAGCCCATAATTCATAAGCCCCAACATCAATCTGTAGATTGATTCGTGGATTACCTTCGTAGTCGGTTTCTCCTGCAGAAATTAAAGTTGAAGGGTCGCCCCCATCAATACATAAACTGGAAAATGAATGTAAGTCAGGCGCAGGCAAAGTTGCAGAAACAAAAGCAGGATCGCTGTAAAATGAATTCGCTTCCTGCCCTGTTCCTGATTTGTAAGATGAAAATGTTGAATAGTTAGTTCCCCGCCAATCAACAGAAATATTATTTGCATTGTTATTTGGAGTGAACCAGCAATTATAATTCAGCACATTGCTGGTTTGAGGAGAAATGTTCTCATTATACATGAACTTGTTTTGCGCGTTGGTGTAAAAAATATTATTGATGATACTGGAGTTCGACACTTTCGTCATATAAATTTCTCCGTTGCCGTTGTTGTTGGAATTGTTTTGAAAAAACGTGTTGTTGCGAATCGTAGTGTACCGAACCTGCCCTGTTGTTGCGGTGGTATAACCTCCAATGGAAAGCCCGCCTTCTTCATTATTATAGATAAGATTGTTTTTTACAGTGATGCTGTCAGAAGTTCCGTCTTCTTCACAGCCCACTTCAATGCCCCATCCGTTCTCATACGATTTGCATTTTTCAATAACGGTGTTCCATCCGCCATCCACATAAATTCCCGCGCTGGTTGCATAGCTTGAAACATTTCTGTAACATTCGCAATTGATGATGCTTCCGTTGCGAGCGTGGTCAACGGCTGGGTTGGAACTTACAAGATAATTTCCCGCTATGTCTATTCCTATGTTGGTGTTGTCGTGAATTTTGCAGTTTGAAATCGTAAATCCATCCACATTTCCATCCAGCGTCATGGCTTCACTGAAACCGAGAATGTTACTGTATGCTTCGCAGCTGTCAATTGTGATGTTGCCGATGGCGTTTGCCTGATTGTTTCCATATCCGTACGCAATGAACCCCTGCGAATTATTGCTTGGTCCCGGAATGGCGGCAGGATTATTTGTCCAGTTGATATGACGGATGATTATTTTTTTGAACGAAAGATTTTTTACGCTTCCTGTTGCAGAACATTCAACGGCAATTCCCTGCGCATCATTCACCGTTCGGTTTTGTATGACGAGATTCTGAAAGTTGAGATAACTTTTGTCAAGCATGTAAAGCATGGCAGTTCCGGTAGTGCCTGTTCCGTCAATATATACGGAATCATTCATATAATTTCTGAACGTGATTGGATTGCCGGCAGTTCCGCTCACATTTACATCAAGATTTTCATTGTAAGTTCCTCCTTTAATATAAACGATGCTGTTGGGTGTTGCATTATTGCAGGCGTTTTGAATGGTTTGCCATGCATTTACCAAACTTGTTCCGGTGTTGCCGTCATTTCCATTCGCGCCATCTACGAAATAATTTGTCTGGGAAAAACAAAGATTACATAGATGAAATAACAAGATTACACCGATGAGAATAATTTTTGTATTCATGGATATTATTTTAAAAAACAATATTAGACATTATTCAGATTAAGATGTTATATCCACCGTTTTCAACACAGAGTTCACAGAGTTTAATGAGTTTCACAGAGCAGAACTCTCTGTGTAACTCTCGTATGTTTGCGAAATTAAATAAACTAGTGCAACTAAAAG
>JACRAM010000030.1 GCA_016213405.1 Bacteroidota bacterium | reverse complement strand
ATGAAGAGTATTGAAATCTATAATGTATATGGAGAAAAGATTTTCTACAATAATCATTTTCAAATTAACTCATCTTCAAATCTTCAAATTGATTTGAGTTCTCAGCCCGATGGTATTTATTTTGTGCGCATCAACACCAGCACGGGAATGATTTCAAAGAAGGTGATGCTGCTGAGGTAAAAAACAACCGACAAAGAATGTATGCCCCAAAAACGCAAGCCCCGCGCCAAATGGAAAAAACTAACACCCGGGCAAGAACAAAAGATAGTAGATGATTATAATGCAGGCATGAAACGCAACCCCATCATCCTCAAGCACAAAATTGCCGAAGGGCAGTTTGTAAGCATCCTCAAAAAAACAGCAGATGAAGCCCACCTTCAGGACTTCGGACATTCTGCATAAAAAAAAACACAATACTACTATGAAATTTCTTAAAACCTTTCAGCAATTTACAAATGCGGTTCCACAAGAGCCCGGTGCTGCTTCACCGAAACCTGAAACAACACGACCCGTTTCTTTTGATTTCGGGTTAAGCAGAAAACAACCCGCTGAAAAAGGCAGCGTTCATGTATTTACCACGCCACAATCACTCGCCACATTTCCTATTGCGTCAACATCGGTAATGGTTATCTGGAAAGTGCTGGGGAAAATATTCCCGTCATGGGGCGCTTCTTACATCCTATTACTTGTTATCGCTCTTGCCATTGGCATGGTCATTTATCTGATTGGCATTAACGATAGAATGACTGCGCGGCAAAAACTTATTGCCCTGTGCATCGCTGTCATAAACAGTTTCTTTCTGATGGCAAGCGCGTTGGGCATACTTCAATCCATTAACACATAATGCAAATTGGTGGAAATAAAAATAAATACGGAGCCAGCCGAAAATCCGAACCAAGAGTAGGCGAAATAATAAAACAAAAACTATATGGCTATTACAAAGTTTGAAAAATTCATTGAGAAGAATTATCCGGGGCTCAACTTCATCTCCATTACTAACGACAACTACGTGCCGGGCGTTATTTTAAATGACGATGACAGAATTATTGACGGGCTTTCAAGAATCTTCAGTGCCGAGCCCGCCACCAAATGGGCTGCTGCAACCGTTAACGCAGATATTGCCGGTGGCGAAGTGCAAGGCGAACGGGATTTAGACAGTGGCGGAAGTGTGTTGGGAATAGTCAGCCTGAAAGCCGGAGTGGCCGTTAATTATTCCGTCTCCTTCACCTTCGATAAAGTAACTGAAATGGTTTTTGATACGGCTAAAGGCGCTGTTTACGAAAACGAAGTAAGAGAAATGATAATGAAATTAAAAGGAAACAACCGCCCGCGCTGGAAAGAAATACTCCACGAGTATGTGGTGATGGAATCGGTATATGTTGAATCGGCAACCGTTGAATTTAAAAGAAACGGCAAGGTGTTAGGCCAGGCAGACATTGAGCAGCTTACGAACGAGGTGAACATTGATGCGAAATATAAATGGAATACAAAAGGAAAGATGGAAATAAAAAACAATACTTCTCCTTTTGGCGTGAGAGGTTTCCTTATCAAGCGGTTTATGTAATAATATGTGTAAAGACCAAAAACCGGGCTGGGGAATGATGAGCTGGAAAACAGTAGTGATAAGATAAGTTATGAAGAAAAGAAAACCACTACCTACGCAGATAATTTATATAAAAGGCAAACTTTCAAAAGCAGAGGCGGTGCTTAAAGAACGCGTGCTGGCAGTGGCAGAGAAAGAAAAGAAAAAAAGAGAAAGGCAGAAGAAGAAGAGGGAGAAGTCCCAAGTCCCAAGTCCCAAGTCCCAAGTTCCAAGAAAGAAAAAAGGATAAAAGAAAAGAAAGAGAAGGAAAAACGTGAGAAAGTGAGAGTGTATTTTACTTTTCCCGAAGGGACTCCTTCGGAGCTAACTTTTTCACTTTCTAACTTTTTAAAAAATGCTCTATAGAAAATCAACCGTAATGGCGAAGAACAGGATGAAGAAAAGTTTTGGGTCTTCAGTTTACGGTCTTCGGTTAACAAACAACCGTAAACCGAAGACCAGAAACCGTAAACCTTCTGTCATCATCGCCCATCCGCGCCATTTCAAGTGGGAGGAGTGGACGGTTTGCAAGTGCGGCAAGGTTACGTATTCAGCGGCACCGTTCATCCGCTGCAAACCAATAACTTCTCTTCATTACAAGTAAAACATTCTATTGCCATGAGGCGAAATAAACCAAAATCAATTTCTGCCCGCAGAGGCGAAAGAACAAACCGTTTCTTCCGGAATTTATTTAACGGAAACAAAAGAAAAGAAAGAGTGATGGTGATTTCTCCCGCCATCTTAGTTATTAGCCCTGCGAATTACGAATCTTCGAACTACTAACGTAAGTTGCTACCTGCTATAAAAAAAAATACAATAGAACACTGATGACACTGATTTAACTGATTTTCGCTGATTTTATCTGTGTTAAATCGGTATCATCTGCGTTATCTGCGTTCTATTTTTATAGGTGGCAACTTACGTTACTAATCATTCGAAAATTTGTTCGTTCGATTTTCGCTGGCGTAAGGAAAAACTACTATACGTAGTCGCAATTCATTACAGTTTTATTTAACTTTGTTTAAATAAGTTTTTACATCATGTTATGGTTTGATTATGATTACAAGACAAAGAGCGGAAAAAAAATTCTCAGCAGTAAAGGCAGAGTTCATTTTGTCAATCTCCCGAAGGATTATAAAGAATTTCAAAAACGAATGGGGCTTGTTATTGCTTATGTGAGAGAATACAAGGGCATTAATCAGAAAGAAGCCACCCGTGCAACCGGCATCAACTTTTTTGAAACAGAACTCGGTTTGCGAGAGATGAATTTCAAGGCATTGTGGAAAGTGGCAGAACTGCTGAACACTCATTCCATAGCGCTCATTGCCTTTGCTTGCTGCGGTGACGGAGAATGGACAGAAGAAAAAATGAAAACGATGATACAGAAATATAAAAAAGCAAACAAAGCCGAACGGAAAAGACAACGCAGAGAAAAGAACAAAAAAGAAAGTAAGAAATAGAGTTTATTACGATTAAGGATTGTATATTAAAATAGATGGGGTACAGATAACAGATTCGTTCAGATTTTCAGATAAACAGCCAATCTGAACTCTGTAAATCTGTAAAACATCTGTTATCTGTACCATAATTTTCTACTGTTTCTTATTCGGAATAATGTTTAATATATCTGAATTTATGACAAACCCGCATGCCGAAAGGCAGACACATCTGATTTATTACAAAACAAATCCGAATTCTAATAAAATAAACCTGAATCATAATAAAACATATCTGAACTCTGACAAAACACATCTGAACTATAACGAAACACATCTGAATCATAATAAAACATATCTGAACTCTGACAAAACACATCTGAACTATAACGAAACACATCTGAATCATAATAAAACATATCTGAACTCTGACAAAACACATCTGAATAATAACGAAACACATCTGAACTCATCACACACACAATAAAATTTAAACCTGTAACCTTCAACCTATAACCTTTAAACTACAAACTATGGCAAAAGCAAGAGTAAAACTCGACTTCATTCTCCTATCGGTTGCGCCCAAGATTCAATTCGTGCGCGACCGGGTTAATGACATGACCGGCAACGCTAACTTTCCAACGCCCGATGTTGCGCTGGCAATCATCACCACTGCGGTAAATGATCTGGAAACAAAATTTAATCTCGCCCAGGGCGGAGGTCCCGCGCAAACCGCAGCGCAGGACGCTTCGGAAGAAGCATTGGACGATTTGATGCGCGAAGAAGCGGGCTATGTAACGCGCATTGCCGATGGCGATGTGGTGAAAATCACCAGCGCGGGCTTCACCGCCACGCAAACAGAGCCATCGCCCATAGCCATTCCTGACAAAGTGCAAAACCTTATTCTCAAACATGGCAGCCAGAGCGGAACCATTTTAACCACCTGCGATCCGGTGGAGCACGCAAAAGGGTATGTAACCGTTATCTCTGATAACGCCACCGCGCCCATTACAGTGAACAACGGCAGCGTGGTGCTGCAAATGGCAACTGCGCCAAGCCCCATTCCTGTTCCTGCTCCGGTTGGGCAAAATCTTTTTTTGCTCTTTAATGCCTCCTCTTCGCGCAAAGCATTGTTCAGCGGGCTCACCAGCGGAACAAGGTACTACTGCTTCAAATATGCCTTTAACAGCAAAGGCAAAGGAGCCGACAGCGATGTGGTTTCAATTGTGGCTCCGTGAAAAGGAAATGACCAATAACGAATGACCAATGACCAATGACTAATTTCTAAACAACAACTAAAACCAAAACACCGGGCTGGTAATCCGTGCAAGTGACAAAAACAAATCAAACAATTAATTTTTAATAATAACAAACAATGAAAACAAAACTAAAAACAATTACAGCGTGCATTGCGCTAGGCGCGATGATGCTGAACACAAACTTTGCCTTTGGGCAAGGGTCATGTAATTTAACAGCAAGCGCACTTGCAGGACCTGATAAAATCTATTGTACTTGCTGCGGAGGACCTCCTACAATCGGTGGAAGCCCTGACTGTGATGGAGGAACTCAAACTTGTCATCCTACTCAACAAATAACTTACGCATGGCTGCCAACAACAGGACTAAGTAGTTCCACAGTTTGCCATCCAACAGCATCACCTACTATAACGACAACATATACTCTAACTGTAACTTTTACATGTGGTCATGTCGTTTTTGGAGGTTCTCATTATTATTGTTGTGTTGATGGATGTTCCGGGAGTACATGTACAACTTCTCCCTATTGCTCAGGAACGCAGACAAGAAGTGATGTTGTAGTAGTAACTGTAACAAGTAATGGTTGCTGCTGCCGCCTTGAAAACCCGGATAAGCAGGCGGAAGTGATAAATATGCTGACAAAGGTTTATCCGAATCCATCGCCAGGAATATTCACCCTTGAACTGGCAGAAGTAAAACCCGGAACAGATATTCATGTTTACAATATGGCAGGAGAAGGAGTGTGGGCGGATTGGAATACTACATCAACCAAGCAAACCATTGACCTGTCCAATCAAAGCAGCGGAGTGTATTTTCTT
>JACRAM010000029.1 GCA_016213405.1 Bacteroidota bacterium | reverse complement strand
CTTTTAGTTGCACTAGTTTATTTAATTTCGCAAACATACGAGAGTTACACAGAGAGTTCTGCTCTGTGAAACTCATTAAACTCTGTGAACTCTGTGTTGAAAACGGTGGATATAACATCTTAATCTGAATAATGTCTAATAAAGAATAATGAATATCGAAGTAAAAGCAAAACTTCATCATTCGAAATTCCTTGTTCGATATTCATTATTCATTTTATTTATTTCCCCATTTGTTTTTTCAAGCTGCCGCCACACGCGCTATCTCACCGAGCAATACATCAAAACAAATATTGAAGAGCATGCAGAAAATGAATTCAGCCGGCTCGAAACGTATTCCATTTTTCAAAAGCATCTTCATAATCAAAGCGGCTCGTTCAAAGGATTCGCCTATCTGGAACTCACCGGATACAAACACAAAGGAAAAACGGGCATGGTGATTGGAGCGGAGAAATATCATTTCAACGGGAAAAGATTATTTAAACTGATAAGCGCCCCTCTTGAAACAAACTACACGTACATTAATCTTGACATCAACCAATGCAAATCGCTTTTATCAAATTACAAAGAACTCCGGCAGAAAATAGTATCTGAAAAAGCCAAGCCGTTCGAAGTAATTTATCATGACTTCAACACGTCTAAAGATTTTTACATCAGTTACAAAGCGGTATTGGGAAAGCCGAAAACAAAATATATTGACTTTTGGATAAAAGGGGAGAGGTACAGAATAAAATCAAGGGTGTTTATGAAAAAATTCATGAAGTTCATGAAATATTATGCCAGCGAATAGGGTAGGTATGATTTTTGTATTTTCACAGCATTAAAAATCCAAGTTATATGAAAAAAGCTGTTCTGCTTCTCACTTCTTACTTCTTATTGGCTTCAGTCCCTTCGGGACTTCTCTCTTCGCTGGCTTTCGCTCAGAATCAAAACCTGAACAGCGCCATAAGCTACTATGAAGATTACACCAAATACAATGAACTGAAATCGCTTCCGCAGGCGAAAGAAAAAATTGAACTGGCAGCAACAAACGAAGCCACTTCCGGAAAATTCAAAACATGGTATTACAGAGGGTTGATTTATGTGGCGTTGTTTGAACTGAACCTGAAAAATGAAATGAATAAAAGCACCGAAGCCGACATCAATAAAAAACTCATTGTTGCCTATAATACCGTTTCAATGGCAGAAGTGGATGAAGCCCTGAAATCGTTTAAGAAAGAAATTGAACTGGACGACAAGAAAATTTATATCAATGATGCCAATAACAATATGCGGGTGATTGCCAGCGATTACAGCGACAAAGCATATTCCTGCCTGCTTAATAAAAACTATACCGATGCCATTTCTTACTATGAAAAATCATACGATATGAAAGCGAAGCAGAACATAATTGACACGGCTGCTGTGAACAACATGGCGTTTTCAGCAGTGAAAATTAAAGATTACAAAAAAGCAGAGCAGTATTACACCAAGCTGATTGAAATGAAATACAAGCAGGAGAAATGTTATTTATCAATTATTCAGATGTATACCGATGCGGGCGACACGGCATCCGCACGTTTGGTAATTAATAAATCAGTTATTGCAATGCCCGATAGTTACGCATTGCTGATTGAACAGATAAATCTTTTCCTGAGAAACGGAAAATCAGAATCTGCCATCAACAGCATCAACTTGGCGCTGGCAAAAGATCCGAAGAACCACGAACTGCATTTAGTATTGGGGCAGACCTGGAACAAAATGGCTTTCCCGAAAGATGCGGCAGGAAAAGATTTGCCCAAACCGGCTAATTTCAGCGAACTCACTAAAAAAGCAGATGAAGAATTCAGCAAGGCAATTGAAATAAAACCTGATTATTTTGTAGGGCTATACAGCATAGGCATTTTCTATAACAATCTGGGCGCTGATATCATCAAGCAAGCAGAAGACATGAAAGACCCAAAAAAAGTGAAAGCCGAAGAGGATAAGGCAGATGTGCTGTTCCAGAAAGCAATTCCGCTATTGGAAAAAGCCCATGAACTTGACCGAACAGATAAAGACACCATGCGAACGCTCAGGCAACTCTATGCCCGAACCGGACAAGGAGATACTGATAAATACAAAAAACTCAACGAAGAACTGAAGGGAGGTAAGTAGGTTAATTCAGTTTATTAAGGGCATCTCTAAAATCTATTTTGAATGAAGAACATTTGAACATTTGAACAGCGAACATTCGAAGTGAATGCATTTTACTTCTGATTTCGTAATTCAAATGTTCAATTATTCTATTGTTCACCACGTAGGATTCATGAGTTTTTAGCGGGTTCTCACTTAAGTTAATTAAGGTAAAGTCAATAATCAACCATAATAAACTTCGTATTAAATAGGGTTAAGACCTAAATATCTCTAAAACAGCAATTTAATATAATGTAAATTATGGTGTTTATTTATTACTTTTATTATTTAGTTATTTTATCATATTTACCTTAAAACCAGCATTCTATTAAAAAAGAATAATTATATATATATATCAATCAAAGCACAACCAATTCCAGTTCATTGCTCCAATCACCTTCCCCCTGAACAGTTATAATTTTTACGCGGAATTCATAAGTGGTTCCGCTCTTGAGGTTTTTATAGATATGGTTCGCATTGATGGTAATTCCTGAACTAATCCACGCATCAGTTTCTTTAACGCGGTATTGCCACAGGTAACTTGTTCTTATGCCTGCCGATGCTGTGATACCTTTCACAGCTCCTTTCAAATTTCCGTTTTTCACAGAAAACACACGCGCTTTCTTTTCCTTTTCTTTTTGAAATTCCATTCCGGCACTGGTTATCACCGCTTCAGGGTTTTGAGAATCATTGGCAATATCTTCTATATAATGTGAGAGTTTTTTGAGCAGCAACATAAGTTCATTCCGCCTTTGATACATGATTGGCGTTGCTTCCTTTTTTCCGGTTTGAGTTTCTAAATATGCATCCTCCAGTTTTTGGGCGGCAATTGTGATGGATGCAAGCGCAGGATTCGGAGACGGAAAATTCAGATTGCCTGTCATCTTTTCAACAAAAAGCCTGGCTTTAGCGATGCGCAGCGGCACTGCAGCCCGCGATAATTTCATGGCAACTAACCAACGCGTTCGCATGTGAATTTATATTTAATAAATGCTTGCATGTCTTTAACTTTTGCATACATGAAATTATGTAACGTACACATTCAAAAAATATTTAATTGCCTGCAAATTATTTTTCTATGCATAAACTGATTAATTGAATACCTGCATGTTGATTTTGCAGGCATGAATCTTATAAATACACGCATGCAATTTAATTTCTCTTACATGCACTTTATATATGCAGAATCACATTTATATAATGCTTGTCTGTATCCTTAAATTACATCACAGCATTGATAAGAGACATTCATGCTATTTATTATTACAGGCAGGTAATTTATAAATAATGAAAGGAAAAGTATCTGATTGTGTTGTTTTTGAAAAATTTTGCCTCTGCCCTATTTGGTTTCTACATGATAGAAATAATAAATCCATCGCAGAAATAATATTTCCATGATGGAAATTGATGGTTTACAATAGAAATAATAAATCTATGCTGGATTTTAAATTTCTATAGGGGAAATTATCCGCATATCTCCTTCGGAGAAGAAAAAAACAGAAAAATATTTTAAAGGGAGAATTACAGGATTGTGTGTAGTTACACTATTTAACAATTTCTT
Organism: Bacteroidota bacterium; assembly: GCA_016213405.1. Taxonomy (NCBI): domain Bacteria; kingdom Pseudomonadati; phylum Bacteroidota; species Bacteroidota bacterium. Next base: position 48,252 of record JACRAM010000029.1, on the reverse strand, counting down.
CTCTCAAATTATAATTTATAGTCTTTTCCAATACTCCTTCCTTAGTATAATATTCCCAAGTGCCGATTGTATAACTATACTCATCATTAATGCCATACTTGTGTTTTGCTTTAAACCCTCTGGATTTTAGTTTTCCATTCCTATATTTGTATTCACGGAATTCATAAGAAATAATTTTTATATCCTGTTTCAGTAATGATTGCATTCTAGCGCTATAGTTTTGATAACCTGAATCAGCGCTTGTATAATAAAGCACACTTAATAAATCCACTGAATGTTTCACATCATTTGATGCTGATGTAATATCCTTTTGAGGTTCGCTATTTTTTATTTTAGCACTTGCATTATAAATTCTCACTGCATTTTTTGCATGCTTAGTAAATGCTATTGAAAATGGTATGCCAAGCAAGATACCTCCAGCAATAGTAAATGCAACGGCAGCATTATAATTGTTTCTTGCAATTTTCATTTCTTTATATGCCTCTGCATTGGTTCGGGTAATATCCATCAGTTGGTAAACTGTTAAGTTTTTACCATTTTGTCTGAATCTTGTTCCTAAAAAAACTTTTTTGACTTCAATCGAATCGGATTGGTTTTGTGTAAATAATTGTAAGGAGCTCAATAAAAATAATCCGACAGTAAAGATTCTTTTCATATATAAATGTAAAAAAGTTTTCGCCCTCTTCCCTACCCCATCCCGGCAGTTTTTTCCTTATGAGTAAAAAGTTCAGCATTCAGCTTCGCCATTTGTTCATCCGCTTTATGTTTTTGTTTTCTCGCCCGTAAAACAAAAAACACAACGGTGAGCATCAGCAGCAGTCCGGTGACGGCAGCATACGTAAGCACGCGCTGTATTCTTAGTTCGGCTTCTTTTATCTGAGCGTTCATGCTGAGCAATTCAATGGTCTTTTGGTTTTTTTCATTCTCAATGCTGAACTGCATCCTTCTCACGCTCTCGGCATTGTCCTGGTTCATGATTATATCCACCTGCCTGGCATACAGGCGAAAATAATTGTATGCATTCCGGTAATCTTTCTTTTGCTCACAGGCGGAGGCAAGTCCCGAATAAGAATTTTTTATTTCACGCAAAACATTTTCATCTTTTGCAACCTGCAATCCTTTTTGAAGATTTGCCATTGCGCTATCCGTCTTTTCAAGGTTCAAATAGGCGCTGCCAATGTTGTTATAGGATTCAGCCACACCTACAAAATCCTTGTTCTTCAGAAAGAGAGCCATTGCTTTCTCAGAATATTCTATGGCGGTATTAAAGGCGCCCAGTTGGTTGTAAATGATTCCGAGATTGCCAAGCGGATAAGCAATGAACACCTGCTCTCCGGCATCAAGAAATATTTTATAGGATTTGAGTTGAAATTCAAGCGCTTTAGGATAATCGCTAATCAACTGATACCCCCAGCCGGCATTATTGAGGGCAAGCGCCTGTTCAAGTTTTGTTCCTCTTGCTTCTTGTATTTTCAACACCTGAATGTAATATTCAAATGCCTTCTGATGGTTTCCTGTTTTTTCATAAAGGCGCGCTATTTCATAGTAATCAGATACCATTCCCATGTAATCTTTATTGGCGCTGTGCAAAGGCAATGCTTTGTTTAAATACTCTGCCGCTTTTTCAAAATCACCTTCGATCGAATAGAATTTTCCGAGTTTATTATCGAGGGAAGAAAGCAAAACGGGATTGGATGAATTACCGATAAGCGTGTGTACTTCCCCCAGATAACGTGCCGCAGCGGGTGCGTCTTTTATTTTTTTATAGTGAACATCCCAGAGAGAAAGCAACACATCCATTGTTTTTGAAGTATCACCAACGGTGGTATATAATTTTAATTCATCCTGATAATTTGAAACTGCTTTTTCGTATTGCCCTGTGTTTTGATATAGTCTCGCAATTTTATCGTAGCACATTGCCATTTTATCTTTTCTTCCTGCGGCTGTTTCAATATCCATCGCTTTGTTATAGTCCTGAAGGGCAAAAGCCGTGCTGTTCATGGCAACATTATAATCGCCTCTGCATTTGTACAGCAAGGCGAGTTCGCGGTTATGTTTCAGTTTTTCACCCAGTTCAATTCCCATCCGTATATATTCAAAGGAAGCTTCGTGATTATTATGCTTTTGCAATTGATTGGCAAGTTCCGAAAGGATGTTCACTTTTTGGGTGTCCTCCTTGGCAGTTAAGAGTGCATTTTTCAAACTGTCAATTACCCGGGTACCTTCCTGCGCGGACACTTCGGCAGGCAGGTGTAAAAAAATAAAAATAAAAAAGAAGAATGAGGAAAAACAGTGCGCTGGATATTTTCTGAATGAAATCACCCGAATAGAAAATAATTTATATTTAATTCATTTGTGTGCATGTGTAAAGGTAAAAAAGATTTAGCCCCAGCCCTTCATCCCGTGGTGCCGGTGGTCTTAAGAAAGTTTCTTCTGTTCATTCGTCTAAAGTAAAATAAAAAAGGGTTGTCATTTATGGCAACCCTTTCAAAAAGAAATAGCAATACTGCCTTTACCTGTTAATAATAATCTTCTTTACAGATGCGCCTTTTTCATTTAACATTCGAACAAAATAAATTCCTTCCGGCTGGGCAGATAAATCAATTTCTCTTTTTTCATTCCGTGAAGTAGTTGAATAAACTTTTTCGCCAATGCAATTATAAATGCACGCTTCTCCCCTGCCCTCAAGAATAAATTTTCCGGAAGAAGGATTCGGGTAGGCATTTACTCCTCCCAACTGAGAGGTTTCATTCACCCCGCCTATTACTGGAAGCGTTTTCAGCCATTGAATGTTTTGAATGGTATCGGCATGTGTGCTATCAAATTCCAGTAATGGAAATCCTACTCCGTTTGCCCACCATGAAAAATGCCATACGGTATCATTCGTAACAGAGTATACATACCATGTGGGAGGTGGAGCAGGAACATGAATCCATATAGTGTCAATGGTAATAACCTTTTCCCTGTTCCGTAAACAGTTGTAAGTTCCTAAAGGCGTTTGTATGCTTCCCCACCCGTCTGTTTTGTTATCCTTATACTTGACTTGTTTTACACGCGCTGAATCAAAGCCAGGATATGAAACTCCAATTGCTGTGTCTATCATTGATGTGTTTTGAAAAGTAGAATTATAGGTAGCATTAAATCCGGCAAGTTGTTCTCTCGGATTAAATTGTATTGCCATCGCTCCCTGACCGAAAGGATCGGCATACACTCCATCAACAAAAAGTCCGGTTGCTATGTTTTCAAGATACAATTCAGAGGCATCGGTGGAATTAATTATCGCAAGATTTGAATTGGGAAAATTTACGCCATTAGGAAGCCAGGCGGGATTGGTAAAGGTTAATGTATCTACAGTACTAGGAACAAGCGTAGTAAAAACCCATGTTTGACTTGCACCCGCAGGACCGGGATTAATAGAGCCGGGCACTGTGTCTTTTTCGGTGTCATGCGCCTGCTGCAGCACCATGCCTACGCCAGCAACACTCCAGGGACCAATCCAAATCTGTGCATTAGAAATGAAAATTCCTGCACCAAGAAAATAAAAGAGTAAAGTTATTTTTTTCATAATATGTGTTTATTTAAAAACGAAGATAAGCCAAAATGGGCAATCCGGGTCTATTATTTTACCACTTACTCAATAATTTCAACCACTTCCTAAATAAGTGAAACCTGCTGGCACGTTTTTCGTTAGACATGAGTAGGAGTTCACCTGTTTCCTGAAGAGTCATTCCTCCGAGAATACCGGAGGATTGGGGGATGGAAAAACAGATGAAACCAAAAGGCGGGCGACCGGTTTCGGAACCCGCCTTTTTCGATTTATACACAGGGGTTCTATTTTTGTATTTTCGTTCCCGATGGCTATCGTGATGAAAAAGAAAATCCCTTTTGATTTTATTTTGGATTATCTCCATCCCTTAGAAATCACCGTCAAACCTATGTTTGGATGCCATGCGATTTATGCAAAAGAAAAGATTATTCTCATCGTAAGAAAAAAAGCAGATCACTCAGATGCCAACGGTGTCTGGCTTGCCACCGGAAAAGAGCATCACGATAGCTTGCGGAAAGAACTGCCTTCTATGAAATCGGTTTACATCTTAAGTGATGGGAAAAATGAAACGGGATGGCAAATGATTCATGAAAATGCCGGTGACTTTGAAGAATCTGTTACAAAAATATGCGAACTGATTTTAAAAGGAGATGAACGGATTGGAAAAATTCCAAAGGCAAGGAAGAAGAAAAAAGTATCTTAAAAATTAACTATGAACTATTCAAAAGAAACAATAGTGCATCTCGTCAAACTAATAAAAGGAAAGGATGAGTCTAGAATCTGGCTGCAAAGAAATAATTTTCATGAACTGATTCTACTCCACTACTCACTCAAAGGGTACGATGACTCGTTAAAAAAAATATCAGATAAAAAACATTTTGATGTAATCGCATTCGCACATGCAGTGCGCGGAGACAAAACCGCATTTAAATGGCTCATAGATAATAAAAAAGCAGAATGGGCGGCTACTGCGAGTACAATTAATAAAGACAAAAAAGCTGAAAAGTGGCTGCTGAATTACAAACTTTATCATTATATTGAACTGGCAAATGCAATTAAAGAAAATACGGATATCGTGCAGGATGACAATATCTTCAGCACCATTGCCCGTTCATTCGGAATGCTGGTCAGACGAATATTCCGGAGAATAAGAAAAAAATACTGACTGCGAAGAAGTAAAAATAAAACTGAGTTAACTGTTATTTAAATGTTTGCAGAAATAATTTCCATAGGTGACGAAATTCTCATTGGGCAAATCACCAACACCAACGCCCAATGGATGGCTCAGCAGCTGAACCTGATCGGAATTTCTGTAACACATCTTATCACTGTTGGCGATAACCGCGAAGACATGCTGAAAGCATTTTCTGATGCACAAAAACGTTCAGGCATCATTCTCATCACAGGCGGGCTCGGTCCCACAAGCGATGACATAACCAAACCCGTTCTTTGTGAGTTCTTCAATACAAAACTTATTTTTAAAGAAGAAATTTTTGAAGAAGTGAAGAAAATGTTTTCATCCCGCAACATTCCAATGCCTGAATCAAACCGCGGGCAGGCGGAAGTTCCGGAAAACTGCACTCCAATAAAAAATAAAAATGGCACAGCACCGGGGATGTGGTTTGAGAATGATTTAGGATTAAGGAATAAGGATTTAGGATTTAAAAAATCCTTAATCCCAAATCCTGAATCCTTAATATGGATTTCTCTTCCCGGTGTTCCTTACGAAATGAAAGCGATGATGGAAGAATTTGTTATTCCTGAACTGAAAAATAGATTTCAGAAAGAATTTATCGTTCACAAAACAGTTCACACGCAGGGAATCGGAGAATCTACCTTGGCAGAAAAAATAAAAGAATGGGAAGATTCACTTGCTTCATTGAATATCAAACTCGCCTATCTTCCTTCGCCAGGACAAGTTAAACTTCGTTTATCATCCAAAGGCAATGATGAAAAAAAACTAACTGAAACAGTTAACGAAAAAATAACTTCTCTCAGAAAAATTATTCCTGATATCATTTTTGCCATAGAGGATTACGGAAAAGAACCTGAAACTCTTGAAAAGACAATCGGAGAAATTCTTCGCAAGAAAAAGAAAACACTTGCCGTTGCAGAAAGCTGCACAGGCGGATATATCGGGCATCTCATCACTTCCATTGCAGGAAGTTCTGATTATTTCAATGGAGGAATAATCGCTTACGCGAATGACATAAAAGTAAATGTACTGAAAGTGAATGAAAAAATTCTGGAAGCAAATGGAGCTGTCAGCAAAGAAGTAGTTGAGCAAATGTCAAGCGGAGTAAGGATACGGCTGAAAGCTGATTTCGGAATTGCTACTACAGGAATAGCAGGACCAACAGGAGGAAGTATAGAAAAACCAATAGGAACCGTTTGGATTTCGGTTTCATCAGCAGAAAAAATAATTTCTGAGAAATTTCTTTTTGGCAGCAATCGTGAACGAACTATCCACAGGGCCGGACTCTCCGCTTTAAATATGTTGAGAACAGTGTTGGAAACTAATTAACGATTTCATTAAAATTTGTAACTTTGTTCCAAGTTTCTTCGTTAAGAAGAGCATCTATGAGCACGAAACGATTTTTTCTTTCCTGGATTTTAAGTTCCGTAGTAATGTTTTCCCTGTCATACCTTTGGCATGGAGTTTTTCTGAACGATTTAGAACGTCTCTCCTACCCCAAAGAAATTTTTCTTACCGGATCAATCATCACTTACCTCATTCTTGGTTTTCTGGTTACGAAAATTTATTTAATGAAGCTCCCAAAGCAACTTGCAAGAAAACCCTTAGTGCGCGGAATCATTTCCGGTGCATTGCTCGGGCTCTCCACCTACATTGTCGCTTTAGTGATTGGCGTTTCCTTCAACAGCACACTTACTCCGCAGTACATTTTGTTTGACCTTCTCTGGCAAACAGTGGAACAAACTTTTGGCGGAATCACTGTTGGCTTGATTTACATCTGGATATATGATGGAAACCCCGTGGAGATTATTACCCGGAAAATGTTTGGCGGGGACTAGTAGCCGTATTTTTCTTTCCAGTTCTTTTTTAAAAACTCTCTGAATCTTTTTTCAATATCATTATCTCCCGGCTCGTAGAGTTTGGTTCCTTTTAATTCTTCCGGAAGAAATTCTGAATCAACAAAATTTCCTTCAAAGCTATGAGCATATTGATAGTCCTTTCCATAATTGAGTTCCTTCATTAATTTTGTTGGAGCGTTTCGGATATGAAGCGGAACAGATAAATCGCCCTTCTGTTTTACTTTTTCCTGAGCTGCACCGATTGCTTTGTAAGAGGCATTGCTCTTTGGCGAGCAGGCAAGATAAACTACTGTCTGCGATAAAATAATTCTCGACTCGGGCATTCCAATAACATTCACTGCCTGAAAACAATTGTTAGCGAGAACTAATCCCATCGGGTTTGCGTTGCCAATATCTTCTGATGCGAGAATCACAAGCCGCCTGGCAATAAAAAGCGGATCTTCTCCGCCTTCAATCATTCTTGCTAAGTAATAAACTCCAGCGTTCGGGTCGCTGCCACGAATTGATTTTATGAAGGCGGAAATAATATCATAATGCTGCTCGCCTGTTTTATCGTACAAAGCCATTTTCTGCTGAACAACATTCAACAATTTTTCATCTGTGATTTCAATGACCTCTTCTGAAACAGAATTCACAAAAAGTTCAAGTGCGTTGTAAAGTTTGCGAACATCTCCGCCTGACAAGCGAAGCAATGCATCGTTTTCATTCAATACGATTTTTTTCTTTTTCAGGAATTCATCCGTTTTGGAAGCGTAGCTTATAAGCGAAAGCAAGTCTTCCTTATCGAGATATTTCAACACATACACCTGACAGCGGGAAAGCAAAGCAGAGATAACTTCAAACGAAGGGTTTTCTGTTGTCGCTCCAATCAATGTGATTGTTCCGCGTTCCACTGCGCCAAGCAATGAATCCTGCTGCGCTTTGCTGAAGCGGTGAATTTCATCTATGAAAAGTATAGGATAATTTGTTCCGAAAAAAGAATCTGATTGCGCTTTCTCAATCACTTCACGAATATCTTTCACACCTGAATTAATTGCACTTAACTGATAAAATGGGCGTTTGAGTTGTGTGGCAATGATTCTCGCAAGTGTGGTTTTCCCCACTCCCGGAGGTCCCCACAAAATCATAGAAGGAATTGTGCCAGACTCAATCGCTTTTCTCAGGATTGCCCCTTCTCCTACCAAATGTTTTTGCCCGATGAACTCGTCAAGAGTTTTAGGGCGAAGTCGTTCTGCTAAAGGAATGCTCATCTGACCATTAAATAATTATTTTTGCAACCCAATGTTCTTATAATATACGGTGGCCATAGTTCAGTTGGTTAGAACGTCTGATTGTGGTTCAGAAGGTCGTGGGTTCAAATCCCATTGGCCACCCATTCTTTCTATTATTTTTTCTCCTCAACCAACTCCAATCCGCACTTTGGGCAATTGCCTTGCTTTGATTCTTTCACTTCAGGGCAGCCGCCACAGGGACAAACGTAAACGAGCGATGCTTGGTCGGTGTGCAATGAGTCAAGCAGCATTGCAGAAACTCCGTTTGATGTATCATGCGGCACCGCTCCATCATCTTGCTTTTTCTCTCCTGAATTTCCGCATCCGTAAAATAAAAGAGAAACAATTAAAGCAACAGATATGAAAAATGTTTTCATAAAATTATTTCTTATTCAGTTTGTTTTCCATTTCACGAAGAAGTTTTTCTTTTTCTTGAAGTTCTTTTCTGAGTTTTTCAATCTCACTATCAGCAATATTTCCCTGAGAATCTTTTTTTAATACGGTTCTTAGTTCTACTCCTTCTTTTCCCCAGATGTCCACATTGTAATAAAGTTCTTCGTCATAATTGAATTTATAGTTTGTATCGCGAAACAAACTGTAAAGCGGAATGCGCAGGGCTTTGGAAATAAGTTCAAGTGTGCGGACTTCGAGAGAATTATCAGCAAACTGTTTGTCCAGCTCTTTCTCCGGTAATCCTACATGCTCAGCAAGTTCGCTGTAGGTATGATTATTCATCTTGAGAACTTGTAAAACTTTTTCCTTTAAATTTATTTTGTCGCTCATGAAAAAAATCAGTGAGATGGAGGTGTTACGGGTGGCGGTGGGGCAGTGATTTCTCCTTTGAATGATTTGCTGTAATCTTCCCACTTGGTATTCGGATAAGCATTATCGCCAAAATATTTCAGGATGGGTTCCATTTGTGTGGGCTGTAAATACCCTGGAACTTGTGTGAGCAAACTAAAGTTTTCATCTAAGTAAACGGTGGTTGGATAAGAAAGTTTGTTATTCAGAAGGGATGCCGCCAGTTGGTGAGTAGAGCGGGGAATTTTAGGATTAGGATTTATAAAAGTAGTCCCGTTAAATACAACAGTATCTTTCATTTCAGCATTGAGTTTTACCGCATAAAAATGCTCATTCATGTATTTCGCGATAACAGGATTCGTGAAAGTGTTTTTATCCATCACCTTGCACCATCCGCACCAATCGGTGTACACATCAATGAAAATTTTTTTCTTAGTTGTTTTGCTTAGTTCCACTGCTTCCTGGAAAGAATGCCATTTTATTGCTTCCGTTTCACCTTCTCCAATAGAAAAGAAAACAAAACTGCTGAAGAGCAATACTCCTGCAAGAAAAAAGGATATGATTTTTACACCTTTCATGAAATTGAATTGCTAAGGTAAGAAAATTCTGCGACTTTATTCGGGCAACTTATGCATCACTTCCATTTGCATGGTCTGAACCATTTCTCCTTTCAAGTTTTTAAATTCAAACAACCAGGTGGTGATGGTTCCGCCTATTTCAACATCCGGTTTCATAGCAAGAACGGTAAGTTCGGCATGTATCTTTTGATTGGGATAAACGGGTTTGATAAATTTCCAGCTTGATACACCTGTTCCGCAAATCACCGTTTTTCCAAAACGTGGAATCCATTCTCGTTGATAAATATGATTGAAAATGTGCGGACCGCTTGCCACCAATCCTTTAAAGATGGTTTTCTTTGCAACCTCTTTGTTGGTATGAAACTCAAGCGGATCAAAGGCTTTTGCAAAGGCAATGATTTCCTGTTCGGAAAGAATTATCTCTCCGAAGTCGATTTTTTTTCCTACAAAAATGTCTTTCATAAAAAAGATATATGGTTAAAGATATTGGGAAATAAGTTTACATAGCAGAAATAAACCTTTATATCTTATATCTCTAGGATTTACGGATAACTAATCTTTCCGAATCTGCGAATAACAACCATGTATTCATTCGTAGATTCGTAGTTATTCGTTATCTGCACATTTATTTAACTTCCTGCATAAGTTTTCGGACAAAGGGCGAAATGAGTATCATCACAACACCTGCAATGAGCGCGTATATAGCAAGCTGTTTATAACCATCGGTGTAAGCAATTAATTTTTCTGTTAGCGGGGCGTTTTCATTTGCTGTTGACATGCCTGCGCCCAATATTCCGGCAGCGTATTGTCCGTAAGCGCTTGCCAAGAACCACATTCCCATCATCACTCCCTGTAAACGCAGCGGGGACAGTTTTGTCATGATTGACATTCCTATTGGAGACAGACATAATTCTCCGAAAGTAATTATGAACCAGCCAAAGGTGAATAAATCCAAAGAGGTTCTTCCGTCTGAATCCGTAAAAAATCTGGTATAATAAAATACATAAAACCCAACTGCTAAAAACAAGAACCCTAAACCAAATTTAACTACCGTATTAGGTTCAATTTTTCTTTTGCTCATCCACAGCCAAACCAATCCGAGTAAAGAAGCAAAAATAATTACGAAAAAAGAATTTGAAGAATTGTTAACTCCGTTGGGATCTAATTTAATTCCAAGAACAGTATCATGCAAATGATTGGCTGCAAATAAACTCAGAGAGCCACCGCTTTGTTCGAAAAATGCCCAGAAGAATATTGAAAAAATAATAAACACTAAAGCGGCAATTAGTTTTTTATTCTCTGCTCTTGAAAACTTACGCATTTCATAAAATATATATACGAGCGTGCAGGGTCCGATGATATACATGAACCAATCTGTGTATTCCGTTTGAGAAACCATTTTCATTATAATTGGAATAATGCATAATGAACCAAGATAAACAGCATACTCATACCATTGTTTGCGCTTGCCATTTTCATCTTTTGCAAATGGCGATAGTCCAATGGGTCCTAATGTTCGCTGAGTGAAAACGAAAGTGATCAAACTGATTGTCATTACAATGGCGGCTAATCCAAATGCTAAATTCCATGAATAGTTTTTGGCGACCACAATACAGGCATATCCTCCTAACAACGCGCCTAGATTTATTCCGGCATAAAATAAAGAAAACCCTGCATCTGTTCTGTTGTCGCCTGTTTTATAAAGCGATCCGACCATAGTGGAAATATTGGGCTTGAAGAATCCGGTGCCGATTATTGTAAATCCGATTCCCAAAAAGAAATAATCATGAGGATTAAATGCCAAGATACAACTGCCGGCAATCATTAAGATGCCACCCCAGAAAAGAGATTTCCGAAAACCAAGAATTTTATCTGCAAACAATCCGCCAATAAAAGTAAACGCATAAACAAATGCCTGTGTAGCTCCATATTGAAGGTTGGCAGTATCATCTTTCATGTTTAACCCAACCGTTTTGTCTACCATAAAAATAACAAGCATGCCGCGCATACCGTAGAAACAAAAGCGTTCCCACATCTCTGATAGAAATAAATACCAAAGCTGCTTCGGATATTTCCCTTTGAAATCCTGAATTTGATCTAAGGTTAATTGTGTTTGCATGGATAATAAAATATTTTAAGAGAAACAAATGTATGAATAAGCGACTACAATGATACCTATGAATCAATCAATCATTACACCCGTAGCAGAATGTACTTTTTTGCAAAATGAAATCCAGTATTTATCAAAAGAGCAAACATTTTCATAAAATACTTTACAGTTTTGTTTGTAATTTTCATTCCCATGAAGAATGGTAGAAATGGCATCTGGAATTTCAATGGGATTCTGTACAAGAACTCCCAGCTTATGTTCTTTTATAAATTGCAAAGAAACTAAATCGCTTGCAATAACAGGAACTCCGGCTGCAATGCTTCGCATTATTTTTCCTGAAGAGAACCCAATGTATTCTATGTTAGGACTTGTATTTCTGTATAAACCGAAATTAAGTTTGCAATAAGAAACAAGAGAGTTTAACATTTCGTCACTTAAAGAATCTGCATTCCAGAATATTCTGTCTTGCCTGTTGAGTGGTTCATAGATTTTTTTCATCCGTTCCAGATTAGATTTATTCCTGTCGTTGAGAACCAATGCTGTGTTTTCCGGCCAGGAAATAACACTCGTCATCAATTCAGAAATCATCGCAAAATCTCCTATAGATCCTGCATGAAGGCAAAGAGCAAGATGCTTCGGTATATTTAATTTTTCATGCCAGTCAATTTTTTTATCGGGAAGTTTCAGCTGGCTGACATTCGGAAGAACTGCCCATGGATGATTATTTAATCCATAATCGTCAAGCAGAAATTTAATTCTTGATTCATCCGGAACAACAATAAGCCGCGCAGTTTGAGCTGACTTTTTTTCATGAATTTTCCAATTACTTTCAGGAAGGGCACTCGGAAATTCATCATTGAAAAGTATAAGCGGAGTATTATTCCTTTTGGAAATAAGCCGTGCAACAAAGGCACCGATTTGCCCTAATCCAAACACACAATCATACTTCTTTCCTGAACAAAATCTGTAACGATAGGTATTCTCTTTATACTTCTTTTTTGAAATGCGAACTAAAACTGAATCAACGATCGGAATCCATTTATCATTCTGATAATGCAGATGAACATTTTTGGGAAACATTATGGAATAATCAATAGAAGGATTTTCCCAGAGGTATAAATCAATCTTCCACCCTGCATCAGCAAGTTTTTTTATTGTGTTGCTGACAAACGGCATAGTATCTACCCTGGCGTGTTCGGGATAATGAGGGTAATGAACAAATGCTATGTTTCTTTTTTCAATCAATCTTTCTTGCAACATACGTTACATACCATGTTTTATCAGATGGTGTTGCTCCAGTCATCCATTGTTCGCTAGACAGCAATTCAAGGTTTGAGTATTTTATTATATTTTTTATTTCATCCGGGAATAAATATCTCATAGAATGTTTTTCATCAACTTTGCTGATTGTTCCGGTTTTTTTATACTTTACTTCAAGTGAGAAATTTACATCAACAATGTTTTTTTCTTTATGCATTACCGGAGATGTTTTTCTAAAAATCTTTAACTCATCGTTCTCCGCTTCTTTGGTTTTATATACTGGCGGATCAGATAAAACAGCAGGTCCGTGCCACACATCAAAAATGAAAACGCCTTTAGTGTTCAGATGATTTGCAGCAGTATTAAAATAAGAAATCAAATCATGGTCAGAATTCTGATAGCAGGCAACATGGAAAAGAGAAATAACAGCATCAAATTTTTTATTCAGCTGGATCGTACGCACGTCCCCTACCCTGAAATCTATTTGAGAGTTTTGGAGATTAGCCCTTGAAATCATTTCTTCCGATAAATCTATGCCGGTTATCTTAAATCCTTTTTTTTCTAAAAACACATCGTGTTTTCCTGTTCCGCATCCAAGGTTTAAGATTGATTTTGTTGTCGGAGCATACTTTTTTATTAATTGAAAAACATAATCGGACTCAGATGAGTAATCCTTATCCGCATAAAGCAAATCGTAATAATGCGCATATGAGAGAAAAACCGCCATATCATTTCAGAATATTTTTCACGGCTTCAGCTGAAATTCTTATTTGCTCTTCCGTCAATGCTAACCCACTGGGAATATAAAATCCCCTTCTTGCAATTCTTTCGGAAAAGGGATGCTTGTCATTTTTAAAGAATCCCATCTTTTCAAAAACGGGCTGCTTATGCATGGGCCAAAAAAACGGGCGTGTCCCGATTTCTAAATCCGAAAGCTTTTTCATAGCTTGCTCGGCATCAAAATCAACTTCATCTTTCAATACAATTCCAAACACCCAAAAAATATTTTCGGCATAGGAAGTTTTCATTGGCTGAAGCTCAATTCCTTTTACTTTTCCGAGAAGATCATTATATAACTTTCCCATTTTTCTTTTTCTCAATACAAATTCATCCATCCGTTCGAGTTGAGCAACACCTAAAGCAGCCTGAAGATTTGTCATTCTGAAATTATATCCGAGTTCTTCATGAATGAATCTTTTGCCATGAATGAAACAAAGGTTTCTCAGAGAGCGGCATTTATAGGCAATTGTTTCATCATTTGTAACTATCATTCCTCCTTCTCCTGTTGTAATGTGCTTGTTGGGATAAAAACTAAAGGTGCTTATATCACCAAAACTTCCGCATGGTTTTCCGTAATATGTTTGCCCGTGCATTTCGGCAGCATCTTCAATAATTTTCAATTCATGCTTTTGAGCAAGGGTAATCAGTAAGTTCATATCGGTAGGAAGTCCGTAAATATGAACGACCATTATTGCTTTTGTTCTGGGTGTGATTTTTTCTTCAACACAGGTAACATCCATGTTCCACGTATTATCACAGTCAACTAAAACGGGAACAGCACCAACTCTGACCACAGCCGCAGCACATGAAATGATTGTAAAAGCGGGCATGATTACTTCATCTCCCTTTCCAATGCCTAATGCTAAAACAGCTGCCTCCAGCGCAACAGAACCATTAGCAACAGCTACTCCGAATTTTTTTCCAACACGGGAAGAAAATTTTTCTTCAAAAGATTTAACAAAAGGTCCTTCGCTTGAAATCCATCCTGTATCAATACACTGGTTCAGGTATTTTTTTTCATTTCCATCAAGCAGCGGTTGATTTACAGGAATAAACATTTCGTATTCAGTAGGATTTTAAAGCGATAAAAGTAAAAAATATAAGTGAAGAAGAATTCACTTGCTGTCAGATGCTTTGAACCTGGTTTTATCTTCTTCACCAATATAGGGACCTTGCTTCACTTCAATCATCTCGGTTGGCTCAAGCATTTCAAAACCATGACCCCCTGAAGCAAGAAGGATGACATCACCGGTTTTTAATATTTTGCTTTGCAAATATTTTTTATCGTTATCAAAAAAATCAATGCGCAATTTTCCGCTTTTAATAAATAATACCTCCTGTGTATAAGTGACTTCGCGCGGAACAGGATTATGAATGTGTGGTTCTATCACATATCCTGCCGGGCGGTTCATATAGGCAAGCTGTTGGGAGAATTCGTTGGGTGTGAAAAAATGAATGCCTTGTTTTTCAAACTTACTTGGTATAATTATAGCGAGTAATTGATTATCGTGTTTAATCTGTTCTATCATGCAATAACTGGTTTTTGCCGATTAATAAAAGATATTTTTCTTGATTGCTTTTAAGTAGCCATGTCCGAATTTGCGGTCGGGTTCCAAGTAGTTTCCTTCCGCCCATTCGTTCCATGCCTGCACAAAAATAATGCGCTCATCCTGATTATGTATGTGGTCAATTTTTTTTATAGCATTTTTTATCACTTCGCTAAAAAGTTCAGGAGATGAGTCAGTAAGGACTGAACCATTTAATCCGCTTCTAGCTGTATTATCCCAATTGGGCATAATTAAAGGCAATTCATTTTTTTTTAGTTTCTTGTTGTTCAGGTATTCTAACAGTTCAATATACTCATGAACTTTTCTTGGCATTTGTGATGACTTCTTCAACATGCTCGTAATTCCTTTTTTTGATAGGCGTAAAAACATTCTTTCTAGTTTGTCGGGATATTTTTTGTTTAAACATTCGAATGGGGCAAGTTGAACACTTCCCATAAAGCCATCGTAAACAGGTTCTTCTTCTAAATGTGTGGCACCGATAAAATAAAAACTATTTATGCCTTCTTTTTCAGCTAAGTCCTGCCAAAGAGTTGTAAATTCATTTACATTGGGAATGGAATGTGGGCTGTAAATAAAAAATAATCGTTTTCCATTTACGGTCAAATATCGTTCGTCCTTAAATGCATCGAGCATTGCATAAAAATGAGCGATGTAATCTTCTTTCCCGGGATATTCCTGCTTTAATAGAGTATTGTTTGACATGCCGTACCAAATCCCAGTCCAACTTGCATTTGCCCATGCAAGACAAAAAGGGAAATCCGGTTGCTTTGATTTTAAAACTTCATGAAATGGCTGATCTAATATTCTTTTTCCATTGCCAAACCAATAGTGCCAGTAACAAAATGCTTCCACACCATATTCTTTTGCGAGTTGTGCCTGAGCCATGCGCGTTTCAGAAACTCTTAAATCATAGAAACCTAAATCAGCAGGAAGAATAGGTTGATAATGACCTTTAAATAATGGCTTTGCTTTGGTAACATTCGTCCATTCGGTAAATCCTTTTCCATGCCAATTGTCATTTTCAGGTATTGGATAATACTGAGGCAAATAAAATGCTATTAATCTGGCTTTCTTCTTCATTCCGAATCAGATTATCTAAAAACTACATTGTCAATACCTTTATAAATAAATCCTTTGCAGTTTCTCCTGTAATCAATAGTCCAGTCCGCATTATATTTTTGGGGTTTTTTCCAATCTTCTCCATACCAGAAATTGCAAAACCATTCGGGATCCAGAGAAGGATAAGACTTATTATTAATTGTTATTGCTGACATGTTTTTTATTTTTTCTACAGGCATCCAGAAATATCCATACACATTTCTGTTCACTACTCTATTCCCTTCCGTGTAATAAAATAATATATCGAAGATAACATTGGTTTCGCGATCTAGAAATGCCAATTGCATATATCGCCCATTGCACGAAGAAAGCAATAACATTTCGAAGGGCATATTTTTAATGATTTCATAAACCTGTTTGTCACCAAAAATATCAATGTCAATATCAATATCGTTTGGTAAAAACTTGCCGTCTCTGTGAAATCCCAAAATCAATCCACGACCTAATGAATATTTAACTCCAAGTTTATCCAATACATCGAAACCCTTGTTCATACATTTTATTAAAGCATCGTACGTCCTTGGAGATTTATCAATTGAATCATAGTTGATATAATTCCTCATATACATAACTTCAGGAGGAAGTTTTAAGCGCTTAAATAAATTCTTCACACGCTGTTTTAACCTCGCTATCATTTTAAATTAATTGATTCGATAAACTTATCAATAGGAAGCCATTTGGGTGATTTATCATTATTTAAAAATCTTTCCGAGGAAGGCAAGCTGGATAGTTTTTTAAATACTTGCAATCTGATTTTAGTATCCAGTTCAATATATTTTTGACAAATTTTTTCTTCTGCAAACAAACAATCCAGCCATATTCTGTTTGTTTCTGGAATGAATCTTGAATTTGATTTTTTGACATAAAGAACTTGTTTGCGATTTTTTAATGCACTTAAAAAATCTTTCAACTGAAGATACCGAACAGTTTTTCCGCTTCCAATAGTCGTATCCTCCGTTTTGTCTAAAGAAAAAGAATAATCAAAAATAGAAACTCTGCTCTTTTCAATTGTATTAAAAAGGTCTTCAATTTTTCGAACCGCATAAAGCAAAGTAATGCCTTTTGAAAAAAATACATCTATTTTATCCGGAAGTTTGGTCGAATCAAACATAGTCTTTACTTTATATGCCCTATGAAATGTAACAGATAATTGGTTAAACATTTCTGAAATATCTACACCATACCATTCTACATTTTTTAAATCAATTACTGGGAAATCAATCTTCAAATGTTTTAGCAGGGCAGAATAAAATTCCATTCCTTCTATGCATCCGAATATTGTCTGACCCAACTCATAGAAGGATATAGCCGATAAATCAGTATTGTCTTTTGCCGCACAAAGAGCAAGTAGTTTGGATAAATTTAAAGAGGCTTCATCTGAATGATGAACTTCTTTGTTATAAAGATGCAGCATCTGTTCTATCGCGTCTTCACTGAGCAATTGCTGCATAGTAACAGCACTTTGTAAATCGTTAGCATAGCGGCCCAACATAAGCCAATCGTATGCTTTCTGGTGAAGTTGAAAATTCCAAATTTTTTTCTGCGAATTCTGAATATCAATTTCACCGAACTCAAGATAGGTTATAGTTTTGCTGTTATCTACTCCATAATAAGTTTTATTGTTCATAGGAGATTTGCATATATTAAATTATTATACATGACCTTTTCTTTTTAACTGATCGAAAATGAACTCTGCCACAAACTTATTGCCGTCTTTGCTAAAATGACCGCCATATACACCATCATCGGAATACAGAAAATCAAGATTGTTGACTTCAAGAAGAGGTTGCGTCAGATCGATGATAAATATTTTCTTCCTCATCTCTTCAAGAAAGTGATTATAATAGTTGTGTTTTTTTTTAACAAAAAGCACATCATCTTTTTGTGGGAGCAGAACGAAAATAGGCATAATTTGTTTTTCTTTTGATAACTGTATGAATTTATCAAGGATGCCGGAAAAAATATCACAGGCATATTTATGTTGAAACAACTTACGCCTTAACTTCAAATTAATGTTCATTATTTTTTGCAACGGGTAATTGCACACTGTTTTGCACTTTACACCTAATACCCCAAACAAAGAGCATAGAAGCATAGCGATGGAAATAGAAAAATTCCTGATAGGGTTTTTCAGAAAATAATAACTAAAAGGGAATCTTATCATTTCTTTTTTGAATTTAGTCAAATAAAAATAATCTCTCTCTCTTATTTCGTTAATATATTTTTTATATTCAAAAAACCTTGACTTACTGTCAATAATATTTTTTATAAGAATTAATTTTCCGTCTTTAAAATCGAAGCGGGGCTTGAATCCAAAAGTGTTACCAAATTCATTGTAATGTTTCCAAATGCATAATATTCTAACAATAGTGGAAGGCACAACTCCCATTAAAACAATGCTTGGTTTAATGTTAGAAATTTCTCTTTCTAACCGAAGATATGCCTGATCAATTCCATAATTACCAACACCAAAATTTGAAGCGTTTGAATTTGTCATTTCAGATAAATACCACTGCCATGTTTCATTATCATTTACTTGTCTGCAAAAAGCAAATGAATCTCCAAAACAGGCAATAGTTGAATTCAGTTTTTCGTGACTCGGATTATTTCTTGCACCGTTTTCATCTATATGAAAAGATGTTTTTCCATATTTACCTTTTTCATTGTGGCTGGTATTGGGTTTTCTTATCCATCCGAGTTCAGCGTCATATCCAAACTGAAAAAATTTTTCCATTCCGTCCTTGCTCATGACGGGAAATTCATCATCGGCAGTAATAAACCATTGGAATTTCCTTCGAACCCACTTTACTAAAATCATCAGAGCAGCTTCTAAAAAAACTATTGCAATTACTGCTAATAAAAAATAATTCATTGTAATTTTTGTAAATCCTTCTATAAACAAAAAACTTATAAAAAATTCTCCTTTATGACTCTATTCATTATTCCTATTGCTTCTTACTTTGTATTTTCCATCTATTCACTTACATCTTACATCATATCGCATCCACATTTACCAAATCCTTTTCCACTCTCAGGTTATCAATAATAAATTCCTGTCTCTCTTGCGTATTCTTTCCCATATAATAAGAAAGCAGTTGATCAATTTTAGTTTTGCTGTCAATGATGACAGGTTCAAGGCGCATATCTTTTCCTATGAAATTCTTAAACTCATCTGGTGAAATTTCTCCTAGTCCTTTAAATCGGGTGAGCTCCGGTTTTGGTCCGAGTTTTGCAACAGCGTTTTGCCTTTCTTTATCGGAGTAACAATAAATTGTTTCTTTTTTATTTCTCACACGAAAGAGCGGTGTCTGCAATATATAAAGGTGTCCGTTCTTCACTAGGTCGGGAAAGAACTGCAAAAAGAAAGTGATGAGCAAAAGACGAATGTGCATTCCGTCCACATCTGCGTCAGTTGCAAGCACCACTTGATTGTACCGGAGATTTTCCAGACTCTCTTCAATGTTCAGCGCGTTCTGCAATAGATTGAACTCTTCGTTCTCATAAACAATTTTCTTTGTAAGTCCGTAAGAGTTCAGCGGTTTTCCTTTCAGATTGAACACTGCCTGTACATTCACATCGCGCACTTTTGTAATTGAACCGCTTGCGGAATCACCCTCACAGATAAAAAGAGTGGTATCCAATCTTTTTTCATCGTCACCATTCAAATGAGAACGGCAATCGCGGAGCTTTCGGTTATGTAATGCCGCTTTGCGCGCTCGTTCTTTAGCAATTTTCTGAATGCCCGACATTTCCTTTCTCTCTTTCTCCGAAGTAGTTATTTTCGTAAGCAGAAGTTCAGCAGTCTCCGGATTCTTATGAAGAAAATCATCCAGTTCCTTTTTCAGAAAATCACTCACAAAAGTTTTCACGCTCGGTCCTTTCGGTCCCATATCCTGCGAACCAAGTTTTGTTTTTGTCTGTGATTCAAAAACAGGTTCTTCAATCTTCACACTGACAGCCGATACGATAGCATTTCGAATATCCACTACATCAAATTCTTTTTTGTAGAACTCACGGATGGTTTTCACTACCGCTTCGCGGAAAGCAATCAAATGAGTTCCACCTTGGGTTGTATGCGCGCCATTCACGAAGGAATAATATTCTTCTCCATACTTATTATCATAATGCGCCATCGCAACTTCTATGTCGTGATTCTTCAGATGAATGATCGGATAAACTATTTTCCCGTTAATTTCAGTAGTGAGTAAATCCTTCAAACCATTTTCGGAAACTATTTTCTGCCCATTGTAATTAATGACAAGTCCCGGATTCAGGTAAGCATAGTTCCACAGCATTCTCTCCACATGCTCATTGAGGAATTTAAAATTCGGGAACATTTTTTCATCGGGAGTAAACTGCACAATAGTTCCGTCATTATCATCGCTCGAAACAACTTTTGCATCTTTCTCCACTTCTCCCCTTTCAAACTCAATCACTTTTGTTTTTCCCTCGCGCACAGATTGTATTTTGAAATAGGAAGAAAGCGCATTCACCGCTTTTGTTCCAACACCATTCAGTCCGACAGATTTTTTAAATGCTTCAGAATCATACTTCGCTCCTGTATTTATTTTGGCAACGCAGTCCATTACCTTGCCCAGCGGGATTCCCCTTCCGTAATCACGCACCAACACCATTTTATTTTTAATGCTCACATCTATCTTCTTCCCAAACCCCATAGCGAATTCATCCACAGCGTTGTCCAATGATTCCTTGAGCAGAATATAAATTCCGTCATCCATTGATGAGCCATCGCCCAATTTTCCAATGTACATTCCCGGGCGGAAACGGATATGGTCTTTCCAGTCAAGCGACTTAATACTGTCTTCGTTGTATTTTGGATCTTTTGCCATAATCTTAGTATTGAGTAGTGAGATATGATTGTTGAGATTTTATTTTCATTTTAGTTGCCACGACCTTCAGGTCGTGGATAAATTAATTGATAATCAAAATCGGCTTCAGCCGAAATTGCTTCTGCTAAAACCATATGCCAATAAAAATTCTTCATATTCCTGAGTAAATGTTTTCTTACGATGATGTTCCTCTTGATTTGCGATGTATTGCTGAACCTTTGCAATTCCAGATTCGCTTACAGATAATGCAATGTATTCATCCTGCCATTCAAATTTCTCTTTAATTAATTTTTGCTTATTCACCCAAAAGGATGATTCACCTTTAATAAGCATTGCAACTTTAGAAATAGTTTGTTCTGTTCCAAGAGAAATCAATAAATGGACGTGGTCTTCAACACAATTCAGGCAGTCAATAAAAATTTCTTTTGCAATGCTGTTTTCCTTTATATGAGTCAATAGCAACGGTTTTACTTCTTTCGAAATAGTTTTATCTCTGTTTTTAGTTGACCAGATAAAATGAATCATAACTTTCGTATAGGGCATTACTTTACTGATTTTTGGCTAAAGCCAATTTATTATTTCATTTTTTTTACCCACGACCTAAAGGTCGTGGCAATTGTTATACATTGAAACGAAAGTGCATTACATCTCCATCTCCCACCACATATTCTTTTCCTTCCTGCGCTAATTTTCCCGCATCGCGACAAGCTGCTTCCGAGCCAAGTGAAATGAAGTTGTTGTACTTAATTACTTCTGCACGGATAAATCCTTTTTCAAAATCCGTGTGAATTACTCCTGCAGACTGCGGAGCTGTCATTCCTTTTGTGATAGTCCATGCCTTTACTTCTTTCGGTCCTGCTGTAAAGTAGGTATATAAATTCAAAAGCTTGTAAGCGGATTTTATAAGTTTGTTCACGCCTGCTTCTTCCAGTCCCGCTTCTTCTAAAAATAATTTTCTGTCTTCATAACTATCCAGTTGAGCAATTTCCGCTTCCATCGCGGCAGCGAGGAAAAGCACTTCGGCATTTTCTGCTTTCACAGCTTCCTTAACAGCGTCAACATATTTATTTCCTTCCTTCACTGACTTTTCATCCACGTTGCATAAATACAAAACAGGTTTCGATGTGAGGAGCATTAAATCAGCAACATGAATTTTATCTTCTTCCTTTATATGTACCGAACGCGCGGATTTTCCTGCCTCCAGATGTTCCTTATAAATACTCAGCACTTCAAATGCTTTCTTGGCGTCTTTATCCACTCCTGCTTTGGCCGTGCTCCTCACGCGCCCAAGTTTTTTATCCACGCTGTCTAAATCTTTTAACTGAAGTTCCATGTCTATCACTTCTTTATCGCGTACAGGATTTACAGAACCATCCACATGAACTACGTTCGGATCATCAAAACAGCGGAGCACATGAATAAGTGCATCGCACTCGCGTATGTTAGCAAGAAACTGGTTTCCCAATCCTTCTCCTTTGCTCGCGCCTTTCACTAATCCCGCAATGTCAACTATTTCAACAGTGGTCGGAACAATCCGTTCGGGCTTCACAAGTTCCGCAAGTTTGTTGAGGCGCTCATCCGGAACGGTTATCACACCAATGTTCGGTTCAATGGTGCAGAACGGAAAGTTTGCTGCCTGCGCTTTCGCGTTTGTCAAGCAATTAAATAAAGTTGACTTGCCAACATTGGGCATTCCTACAATTCCAGCTTTTAGCGCCATAAGTTTACCCGGTAAACATTTATTGAAATATTCTTTGGGTGAAACGAAGTTACTTTCATTCAAGGCAAGAAACCAAAAAGAGAAAATGAGAAATCCACAGGGTTATTAACAGAGAAAAGTACCAAGTAAGAAGTAGAAAGTATTAAGTCAACAGCCAGACTGAATGTTTTTTTCATTTTCATTGTACATAATACATCGTACTTTGTACATTCAGTTATCAACATAAAATCTGTTTTTCAACATTGAGTTTTTAGGGATGTATTTATTTATTTTTGCTCACGATTATGATTGCTGAAATTCTTTCTCCTCAAAAAACTTCCTCTTCTGTGAGTAAATCAATTGACGAACTAAAAAAAATCTGCTTGCAGGTGCGCAGAGATATTGTGCGAATGGTGCACGGCTGCCAGTCAGGGCACCCCGGAGGTTCTCTTGGCTGCACAGAATTTTTTACTGCGATGTATTTCCAAATTCTGAAACACGATCCGAAAAATTTCACGATGGATGGAATCGGAGAAGATATTTTCTTTTTATCCAACGGACATATTTCTCCGGTGTGGTACAGCGTGCTTGCTCGTTCCGGATATTTTCCTGTGAAAGAACTTTCCACTTTCCGAAAAATAAATTCACGTCTTCAAGGGCATCCGACCACACATGAAGGTTTGCCGGGAATAAGAGTCGCCTCCGGTTCGCTTGGACAAGGAATGTCCGTTGCCTGCGGAACTGCTCTCGCCAAAAAATTAAATAATGATTCTCAGCTTGTTTTTAGTTTACATGGTGACGGAGAAATTCAGGAAGGACAAATCTGGGAAGCAGCCATGTTCGCTTCCGCACGCAAGATTGATAATTTAATTTCTACCATAGATTGGAATGGTCAGCAGATTGATGGTCCTGTAGATAAGATAATACCTTTAGGCGACCTGAAAGCAAAATGGCAAGCTTTTGGCTGGGATGTTCTCGGAATGAACGGAAACAATATTGAAGAGGTGGTTTCCGTTATAGAAGAAGCCAAGAAAAGAACGGGAAAAGGAAAGCCGGTAATGATATTGATGAAAACAGGAATGGGGCACGGAGTAGATTTTATGGAAAACAGTCATAAATGGCATGGCATTGCACCCAACGATGAACAACTTGCAAAAGCACTCGCTCAACTCCCGGAAACTCTCGGGGATTATTAATATGGGTTACAGGTTACAGGTTAGAGGTTACAGGTTTTTACTCCTTATTTTATTTTTTTCAATCTGCAATCTGCAATCTGCAATCTGTCAACCCACTCCGCAGAAAACCAGATTGCTTTTTGTCTTTGATGATTCCTTCAGCATGTTTGGTGACTGGCAGAGCGGAAAAAAAATTGAGATAGCTAAAAAATTAATGTCGGAGTTTTTGGATAGTTTGATGAAAAGCAGTTCACCCGACATAGAAATTGCTCTCAGAGTGTACGGACATCAATTTTCACTTTGGCCGGGTCCGGTAAATTGCGAAGACACAAAACTGGAAGTTCCTTTTGCAATCATTCCGACCAATATTCCAAAAATGAAAAAGGTGATTAACTCACTCACTCCAACCGGAACCACCCCCATCGCC
Organism: Bacteroidota bacterium; assembly: GCA_016213405.1. NCBI lineage: Bacteria > Pseudomonadati > Bacteroidota > Bacteroidota bacterium. The sequence continues at coordinate 24,013 of JACRAM010000029.1, read as the reverse complement.
TACTCGCTTGGAAGAAGCGCTTATGATTTTCCTGACAACAAAGCAAGAAACGTTATTATTCTCATTACAGATGGAATTGAAGAATGCAATGGCGACCCCTGTGCTGTTTCACTTGAACTTCAGAAGAAAGGCGTCATCATCAAACCCTTTGTCATCGGCATAGGTCTTGACATGAATTTTGCTGATGCGTTCAAGTGCATAGGAAAATTTTATGACGCGTCTTCCGAAACTGGTTTTAAAAATATTCTGAGCATGGTAGTCGCACAGGCGCTGAACAATACAACTGCTGAAGTGGATTTGCTTGACATAAACAAAAAGCCAGCCGAAACAGATGTCGCAATAACTTTTTATGATGAATTCTCGGGTGCAATCCGCTACAACTTCATGCATACGCTGAATAATATCGGAAATCCGGATACAATTTTTATTGACCCGATCGGAACTTATAAAATGGTTGTGCATACCATTCCTGAAGTGGTAAAGACAGGAATAAAAATCACACCGGGGAAGCACAACAAAATTCTCATTGATGCGCCACAGGGATATTTATATCTGAAGGTTGGCGACAATGTGAGCACTTATGGAAAACTTGAATGCATCGTCAGGAAAAACGGAGAGATGAAAACGCTTCACATCCAAAACTTCAATGCCTATGATAAATACATTATCGGAAAATATGATCTTGAAGTTTTGAGTTTGCCGAGGATTAAATTCAATAATGTAGAAATCAATCAAAGCAAAACAACTACCATAGAAATCCCGCAAGCTGGATCTGTTGGAATTTACAAACCAGGTCCCGGACCTTCCAGCGTTTATCTCGAAGACAAAAATGAACTTGTATGGGTTTGCAATCTGAATACAAATGCCATGCAGGAAGCGCTGGTGCTACAGCCGGGAAAATACAGAATCGTATACCGCCCGCTTTCAGCAAAAGAAACTGTTTACTCTATAGAAAAGAAATTCAATGTTGAATCAGGAGGAAGCACACAAGTAAAACTTTATTAAAAGCCCATCCCTACCTTCCCGAAGGGAAGGAGATATAAACTATAAAAAAGATGAAAAAGAAAAGAAAAGCCCATCCCCCCTTCCTGAAGGACAAGCGAAGGTTGCGCGCATTGCGCAGTCAAAGGGAAAACAAAACCCTCCCCCTTCGGGGGAGTCGGAGGGGGCTGTACACCTACACAGAAAAGAAAGATACACGCTCAGGATTCGGAGCGGGATTACTTGAACTCGGAAGAAAAAATCCGAATGTAGTCGGACTATGTGCAGACTTGACAGGTTCTCTGAAAATGGATGCATTCGAAAAAGAATTTCCCGATAGGTTCTTCCAGTGCGGAGTTGCTGAAGCAAATATGATTGGCGCTGCTGCGGGATTAACCATCGGTGGAAAAATTCCTTTCACCGGAACTTTCGCCAACTTTTCTACAGGAAGAGTGTATGATCAGATTCGCCAATCCGTTGCTTACTCAGGAAAGAATGTTAAGATTTGCGCATCGCACGCAGGACTCACACTTGGAGAAGACGGAGCAACACATCAAATCCTTGAAGATGTTGGCATGATGAAAATGCTGCCGAACATGACCGTGATTATTCCCTGCGATTACAATCAGACAAAAGCGGCAACACTTGCTTTGGGAACTCATCAAGGTCCGGCTTATTTACGTTTCGGCAGACCTGCTGTTCCGAATTTTACCGACCCGAACGAAAAATTCGAGATTGGAAAGGCACAAATAATTTCCTCCCCTAACGGGGGAGGTCAGCTTGCCCCAATCGGAGCATCGGGGGAGGGGGCTGCAGATGTTTCCATTTTTGCTAACGGACACTTGGTTTGGAAAGCCATCGAGGCATGCGAGATACTTGAAGCAAAAGGAATTTCCTGCGAGCTTATTAATATTCACACCGTAAAACCGCTGGATGAAAAAGCAATTCTTACTTCCGTGAGAAAAACTAAATGCGCTGTTACTGCCGAAGAACATCAACTTAACGGTGGATTAGGCGACAGCATAGCGCAGGTTCTTTCAAAAAACTTTCCTGCACCAATTGAAATGGTTGGCGTAAACGATACCTTTGGAGAAAGCGGCACTCCCGCTGACCTCATGAAGAAATACGGAATTGACACTCCGAATATTGTGGAAGCGGTGGAAAAAGTTTTGAAGAGGAAAAAATAATTATTTCTTATTGTAAAAATTTTTCTCCGCTAAATCTTTAAGAAGAATTCTTTTGTTTTGATAAACAGCCAGCACGAAGGAATCGGTTGTTTCTCCACCAAGCGCAACAACTTTTTTTCGCATCTCTTCCGCTTCGGCAAGTGAAGCGAACAGGCCGATGGTAAAGCGTGTGATGCCGTCATTGTAATTATGCGGTTCTGTTTTTCCTAATGAAACAAGATGAAAATAATTAAAATTATGTTCTTCGTAATAAGCGCTCACCTGCACAGTGAATGAAAGCCCGTCAGCAGTGTATTTGCCGAAAGCATCTATAATTTCAGCATACTCCATCAGTTCAGGATTCTTTTTCTTCAGCAGAGGATCAGATTCAGAAATAGGAATAAGCAAGCTGGATTCCGGATACAAATAATCATACCTGAAAAACTTATCCTTTCCGCGAAGCAGCGTTTTTTGAATGCCCGAAACAGATATCATTATTTTATTTATAAACTCTACATCTTCACCGGTTAATTTATACATCACATCATCTTCGGGAGGAAGGTAGTTGAATAAAAACATTCCATTACGGGATTGAATGGATGTTTTAAAAACAGAACCGTCTTTATTGATGATGGAAAGTTTGTTCTTCATGCGTTTTGCAAGCACATCGCTGGTATAAAACGGAACGTCAATGGTTGCTTCCATATAATAGTCAACATTGGTAGTATTAACTGCTTTAATCTGTTCTTCATTTGTTCCATCGGCTGAATAAAAAATTTTATAATTGCATCCGGTTGGCAGGTTGATGAGATATTTCCCCGTTACAGAATTTGAAAAATATATTCCCTGCTCTTTTTCAGCATCCGCATTAACCACCCGGATGGTTGCTTTCACAGGAGAATCATCCAGTGTGATGTTTCCTTTCAGGGAAACAAGTGCATTTTTTTTTCCAACCACTCCCGGTTTCACTTCATAAATATCCTGCATGCCGAATCCACCAGCGCGTGCGGAAGAATAATATCCTTTGGAACCATCGGCAGAGACAACATAATAAATATCATCATCCACCGTGTTCACCGGATAACCGAGGTTTTGTGGCTTCGACCAGGAACCGTCATTCTGAAGATACGTTCTGAACACATCATAACCACCCATACTTTTCAGACCGTTAGAACTGTAGTGAAGCATTTTTCCGTCAGGATGAATAAACGGAGCGTCTTCATCATATTGAGTGTTAATAATCGATCCCAGATTCTCCGCTTTGCCCCAGCTTCCATCCGGCTGAAGTTGGGATTTCCAAATATCTTTTCCACCAAATCCACCGGTTCGTTCACTGGAGAAATAAATTATTTTTTCATCGGCAGAAAGAGAACAACTGCCTTCCCATGAATTGGTGTTGATGTTTTTACCAAGTGACACAGGATTTGACCACATATTCCCATCGAGAATGCTCATGTAAATATCTCCGTTGTCTTTGGGTGTACTTTTGAAAATAAAAAGTTTTTGTCCGTCAGCAGAAAGCGCAACAGCTGCATCGTGATAGTTTGTATTGATATTCCCACCGATTGGGTCAGGAACAATCCAACGACTGCCGATTTTATAGGAATAAAATATGTCTTCATAATATTGTTTCAGAGAATCTGGCAAAACTTTTGAATCGGTGTAAATGCTCTGCAATCCGCCCATAGAGCGCAGTCCGCGATAAGTGAAAATCAAAAAAACTTCATCCGAAGAAATTACGGGAACATATTCCGCCCATTGTGTATTAATATCCTTTCCGATATTTTTTATAGCAATATCCAGTGGCAGGGCAACCTGCTCTTTGGCATTCTTACAATACTCAATATATAATTTTGAATTCGCAATAAGTTTACTGCTCGGTTTTGAGCTGATGCAATTTTGAAACTGCTTGATGGCATCGCTGAATAAATAATTCAGGTGAAGCGCTCTTCCGTAATAGAAACTTAAATCAGAAACCGGAATTTTCTTGTCGTTGGCAATCTTCAAATACTCCAGCGACTTTTCAGGAATATCGCTCCTATACAAATAACAAATTCCAAGACGGTAATTGAGATAACCGTCATCAGGATATTTTTTGAGCAGGTTTTGATAAAGGGGTAAAGCGTCTAAATAATTTTCGTCATGAATAACTGTCTCTGCTTTTTCAAAAGTTTCTCTGTCGGATTTATCCGATAATAACTTTTCGCTGATTAGCGAACTATTTGTCTGTGTATAAATAAAAGAATAAAAGAAAAGAAAGAAAATAAAAACTAATCGCTGAAAAATAATTTTCATTCAGCAAATATAATTATTATGAATGAAAACAGAGAAAATCAAACAAGTTTTCTCAATCTCTCCAGCACAGGAGGATGAGAATAATGCACAAATACGTATGCAGGATGCGGCTTAAGGTTGCTGAGATTATCGGATGAAAGTTTTTTTAGCGCTGTTCCCAAAGCATTTCCGTTGTACGTTTCTTTTGCGAATGCGTCAGCTTCAAATTCATGTTTTCGGGAAAGTATATTTGAAATGATGCCGATGATTTCTGAGAGCGGAGAATAAAGCAATCCGAACGCGAGAATATCAATGTGGAAACTGCTCTGCCCTACTCCAAGCGCATTCGCTAACGCAGGATTTCCTAAGAACAATGAAAGGATAAAAAGCATTACACCCGTTTGTGCAATTCCTTGTATTGCGCCAATCAATGTATGTTTCTTTTTGTAGTGTCCGACTTCATGCGCCAGCACCGCCACCAGTTCTTCAATGGAATGTTTTTCAATCAGCGTATCGTAAAGCACAATTGTTTTCTTTGCGCCAAGTCCGCTGAAATAGGCATTTGCTTTTGCGGAACGTTTGGAACCGTCTATCACAAAAAGGTTGTTCAGTTTAAAACCAACCTTCTTGCAATATTCTTCAATGGCGGTTCTTAATTCTCCTGCAGGAAGCGGAGTAAGTTTATTGAAGATGGGAACAAGAAATGTCGTATAGAACATTGTAATGAAAATGGTGAAGAAAGAAATCACCGCCCAGGCGATGAGCCAGAAGTATGGTCCGGTAGATTGATAAATCCAAATGATAAGCGAAAATAATCCGCCACCGATAATTGCCGCAAGCAAATATCCTTTCAGCTTATCAAAGATGAAAGTTTTCACAGTTGTCTTGTTGAATCCGAATTTTTCTTCTATGACAAAAGTTTTGTAGAGTGAGAATGGCATTCCTAAAATATCAGAAGCAAAACCAAGAATTCCAAAAAACATAAGAGCTGTAAGAATCGGATTATCAGTATAACTTCTTACAAAAGAATCTACATACGCAAAACCATTGAGGAATAACATCAGCAGAAGTGCAATCAAACTTATCGCACTTGTAAGCATAGAGAAGTTATGATTCACCTTGTAATACTCCTGCGACTTGCTGTATTTCTCTTCATCATAAATTCCTTTTGCTTCATCAGGAAGTTTAGGTGATAAATTCTTAAGGTTGAGAAAATCAAGAACTTTGTCGAAGAGGAAATCGAAGAGGATGATTGAAACGATGATTATAAAAAGTGTATTCATAAACACGAATTTCACTAATTGACACAAATTTAATTAATTCTAATTTGAGATAATTCGTGTCAATTAGTGTTTAATATGCTCCATTAATTTTCCTCATAAACCATTCCAGTGAAATCAAAGATAAAATCAAAAAGAAAATCCACTTCAGATTAATCATATCAGAAAGTTTCTTCTCGCTGTGAGAGATTGGTTTAATATCTTCTCGCGCATTTAATATCTCGGCAAGTTTGTCAAGTTGATTCGGATAAATCATCTCTCCCCCACTCTTCTTTGCCAGAGAATACAAAAGTTGGTGATCAGCAATGGTGTTAGTAATTTCAACCTGCAAGGCAGCCACGCTGAACTCACCATGTTCTGAATATAGCTTTGCTCCCACTTTCACTTTTGCTTCATAATGGTAATTGCCGACAGGAAAAATACCTGCATCCAACCGATAAGCGTTTGATGTTTTATTGAATGTGAATGGAAATCTTTTTCCATCCGTGTTTGTAATTGAAACACTCACTTCAGGGTCGTTGATAAGTTCGTAACTGTCATTATAAACTTCCGCTTCAAATTCTACAGATTCGTTCTCATAGAAATTATTTTTAGAAATCACTTTAAAGTAACTCTTGTCAATCTTAGCGGAGAGATATTGAACTGTTTTATCTACCAGCTCATTGAAAACATTCTGATTGCTGTGCTCGGAAAAATCCTGCAAGCGCCAGCGCCAGATTCCTTCTCCGCAGATGATTCCGGTTTTTCTTTCGCCTGATTGAGAAAAAATAAAAAGGGGCTGCTGGGTTTCAACCAGACCAATCTTCTGATTAAAGAGAACAGAAACAGAAGAATTTATTTTATAATTCCCGAACGGGCACTGAAGCGGAGAGAACTTTATAGAATAATTTCTCAGCGCATCGCTGATGGTGAACAGAGAAAAATCCTTTGACATGGTTGGAAGCGCGTCATTCAGCTTTCCACCGGAAGAAGGAATAGACAAATCAGATTGCGCATTATTAAAAGCAGAAACAGAAGACTGACTTCCTATTATATACAATACAGGAAGTTTTGCTTTGTCAATATCTGTGAGAAGTTTTTCTATTTTATTTTTCGAAGAAGGCACCTGATGAAGAATTACAAGATTGTATCCAGCCAATGAAGAATTAAAATCAGAAGCAAGAACAGAGTTCACTTCATAATTTTCATTGCTTTCTAAAGCATTTTTAATAGCAGCAATATCAGGATGAGGAGCATCGGCAAGAATCAAAACCTTTTGCCTGCCGTCCAGCACATCAATGAAAATATCTTTTACGTTGTTGGCATAACTTACTTCTCCATCTATACTTGAAAGCTTGATGGTGTATCGCTGAAGTCCGGATTCTTTCGCATCTAACTGAACAGGGACTGTTGTAGAAAAATTATTTCCATTGATAACAACTTGCTGAGTGAACAACACATCACTTCCTTTTGAAACCGTGCAGGTGGAAGTCTTTCCGGCTAACTGCCTTGCTGAAATGTGAATCTCAATCGGGAATTTATTTCCGAGATAGGCAATGCGGTTGGAAAGAACTTTGGCAAGAACCAAATCTTTTCGCACGATTGTATCGCCAAGAGCAATAGTGTAAACCGGAAATTTATTCTGCGCGGAAGAGTAAAGCGGATTCTGTCCTTTGTTGTACAACCCATCCGAAGCGATGATGACAGCACCTACGTTTCTGTTGGAGAATCTTGTTTCGATTTCATCAAAGAGAGAGGCAATATCGGTTTGCTTTTCTTTGTAGTCAAATGTGAGCCCGTTTTTGATTTTATCCCCGAAAGAATAATTATTCGTATCAAACTTATCCGCGAGAGAAGAAACTAATTCGGAAACTTTTTGCCGGTATTCTGTTTTATAGAAAGCGGAGTCCTTGCCGACTGTCACCGATTCTGAATGATCCTGCGCAAAAATGATGATGGGCTTCTCCACCGTGCGGGAAATATTTTTCAAAAGCGGGGAAAGCAAAAAGAAAGCAATGAGCGTTACAGCAACAAACCTCAAAACAGGCATTGCCCCTCTCACCCACTTCGGAGTTTCGTCAAAACGCTTTTCGCGCCTATACAAAAGAAAAGCATAACTGCCACCTGCAAGAATGCAGAATGAATAAAACCAAATCGGGTAATCGGTATAGAGAGAAAAATTCATCTACGAATACGAATTGGGTACGAATCTACGAATAAACGAAACTTCAATTTGTATATTGGAGAGATTCGTAATTCGCTGGATTAAGTGAGCATTCCTCCGCAAACAGTGAGCACTTGTCCAGTGATGTAAGAAGACAAATCAGAGCCGAAGAACACGGCAAGGTTTGCAACATCTTCGGGTGTGCCTGCACGCCTGAGCGGAATCTGTTGCTTCCATTGCTCCACTACTTTGGGGTCGAGCACGGCTGTCATTTCAGTTTCGATGAAGCCGGGAGCTATGGCATTGCAGCGAACATTGCGCGAACCGAGTTCAAGCGCGATTGATTTTGTGAAGCCGATGATTCCTGCTTTTGATGCGGAGTAATTTGATTGTCCTGCATTGCCTTTTATCCCCACCACCGATGCCATGTTGATGATGCTGCCTGAACGCGCTTTTATCATATAGCGCTGCGCGGCTTTGGTGAGGTTGAAAACCGATTTGAGATTCACTTTCATTACTAGGTCCCACTGTTCTTCTGTCATTCTGAGAAGCAATTGATCGCGTGTGATGCCTGCATTGTTTACCAGAATATCTATTTTACCAAAATCTTTTATAACCGCTTCAACAAACTCTTCAGACGCTTTTGTATCGGAAGCATCGGACTGATATGCTTTTGCTTTAACGCCCAGCGCAGCAATTTCGGCAGCTACGGGATCGGTTTTTTCTGTAGGCACCACATCAGAGAACGCAATGTCGGCTCCGTGCTCTGCAAATTTCATAGCGATGCTTTTTCCAATACCGCGAGAGGCACCTGTGATGATGGCGGTTTTTCCTGCAAGTAATTTACTCATACATTTTATTTTTTAAAGGTATTTGTGAATCTTCGATTTCATATTTATAGGACTTACGCAGTTTTGCCACTAAAACACTAAAACACGAAACCACACTAAACTTTGGTGTGTATTTTTTAGTGCTTTTGTGATTTTGTGGCATTGCTTTTTGTTGTTGCGTAAGTCCTAATTTATTTCGATTTATAAATGGAAGCGAATTTACAAATAAGAAGGAAAGCGTGGATTAAAATCTGTACTCAGTAATCAAGTACCCAACAGTGCTTTTTATGTATTCAGTATCCGCCACTTATTTTATGAGTAATTGTTTTTTTAGTTACAACAACGTGAGTTCGGGTTCAAAGTAAAATGTTGTTCGACCCCGAAGGGGTCGGAGGTGAATAGCTAAATGTTTTTCTATTCATATTGGACTCCAAAGGAGTCCAATAACAAACAATGCTTTCGGATTAAAATCAATGTAGAATAGTTTGAACCGAACTCACATTTCAATATTATTTTGAATTGTATCAGTATGCTTTTTTTATACTTTTGACACTTGAAATTATCGCTCTTATCAATCAATAAAAAGAAAATATAGTATGTCATTCAAATGTAAAATCGGTTTGCACGCCTGGGTGGGATGCAAATGCTCCCAGTGCGGTGCAACCAGAGATGAACAACATGACGTTTCAAACGGTTGTGGTAAATGTTCAGTGTGCGGTAAAGAATCAGATCAGCATGACTGGTCAAAGAATTGCGAGAAATGTTCCAAGTGCGGTAAAACACGCGAGGCGCATCATGACTGGGAAAAAGATTGCGAGAAATGTTCAGCGTGCGGAGAAACCCGCAGCGACAAACATCATAAAGTGAATGGCATCTGCCAGGATTGCGGGCACGGAACTTTTGTTGACGAAAATGATAAACGCACTTATAAAATAATAAAAATTGGCGCTCAAATAATCATGGCAGAAAACTTTGCAAGAAAACCCGGCAGCGGAAACTATTGGGCGTATGATGAGCACAGCAATAATGTGAGCAAGTATGGTTATTTATATGATTTGGAAACCGCAAAAACAATAGTGCCCAATGGATGGCATCTGCCCGCAAAAGCAGAATGGGAAACCTTGCATCATTTTTTGGGTGATGATGATAAAAAAGTGTACGATCATTTAAAAGCAGGCGGCAGCAGCGGTTTTGATGGATTGTTTGGCGGATGGCGTTTTGCAAAAGGAACTTTCAACGGACTTGGCGCCAGCGCACACTTCTGGAGCGATACAACAGATGGCGACAGCAAAGTGTGGCATTTCAAGCTGGGCGCATACAGTCATAAGGCGGAACTTGAAAAAGGCGACAGAGGTTTAGCGCTAAGTGTCCGACTTTTCTTAAATAAATGAGCGCCTGATTTTATTAGTTCATTGTATATGGAAAAAACCCGCACAGGGATAAATGAAAAGTGGATGGAGGATGGTATTCTCCGCATGAAAGTAATTGACGGTGTACATATTGATCTTCGCGGTCTTCTTGAAGATGCGGAGATTGATATAAAACTTTCCAAAGGGAAAAAAGCGCTTGCCTTGTATGATGCCCGCTCCTATTTCACCATTACCCCTGAAGCGAATAAGTATGTAAAAAGCGGAATCCTCAATAAGACAAGGATTGCAACTGCTGTGCTCACGGATAAATCTTTCATGCGCATTCTTGTCAACTTCATGAATAATTTTATCAGACCGAAATCTTCTCTTAAAATGTTCGGCAATGAAAAAGATGCATTGAAGTGGCTGAAATCTTTCAGGCAGAATTAAATATTTCTAAAGAGAATATCGGGACTATTTCTGCTTATACAAAGCAAAAAACTTCAGGGTGATTTCGTTTTTGGCAGGCATTCCCATCATCGAAGGAATTTCTATGTTGTAATCTGTCATCAGTACAGAAAACGTTCCGCTGATTTCTATTCCATCTGCTGTGGTTTTGCTCAGGGCATCAAATGTGACGGATTTAGTGACTCCATGAAAAACAAGATTGCCTGTAACCGATAATTTGCTTTCATCGCCTGTGATGGAGGCGCTTGAAAAAGTTATGTTCGGGAATTTAATTCCATCCAGCACTTCTATCATGTGAGAATCGCGGTTCGCATTCTGGCTGTCGAAAGTTGCAACAGGAATAGCCATGGCAGCTTTCTCAATTTTTTTTGTCTCGGTATTATACAACAGAACAGAATTCATCTCTTTGCTTGTGCCTTCCCACTCATGCATAGGATGCGACATGCCATAAGTTATATAAGATTTTGATTTATCGGCACCGTACTTCACTGCAGTTTGTGCAACAGAAATTATAGTAGCAAAAGAAATCACCAGCAGGACAACAAACTGTTTTTTCATAGATTAAAATTTAATCACTCCTTCTGCTGCAATAAATACGCCAAAGGCAGTGTAGGCAGCAGCCCGGTGCCACTTTCTTAATTCAGGATGACCTTCCAATTGGCCGGCAAGAATATTTGTGGCAATCATTCCTGACATATGAATAAGAGCAAGCCATTTATGAACTTTGATGCTGCTGTATCCTTTTCTTTCGTTTATCATTTTAGGAGGGGCAAATAAGGAGAAGGCAGCAGTGGAAAAGTAACCGATATTTACTCCTGCCCCAAGACCTTCGTGCAAATCTTTCATACTTCTGTCTCCGTTGTATAATTTAGCTCCAACAATTGCCTGTCCAATCATCCCTAAAGAAGTGATGCCTCCCATTACCTGATGGCATACAAGCATGGTTCTCCTTACCTTTAATTCGTGTGCGCGGTTTACGGGAGTTAATTCGAATGCATTGAAGTTTCGCATTAATCCTTTCTGACCCCAAAGAATCCGCTGTGTGAAAATAATGTGGTCGGGAAGTAATTTTTGCGGATGGGAACTATCTGCAATGAGAGAAGAAAGCAAATCATCCTGCTGAAGAATAGTGTCTTTTTTCTGAGCCAATAAATGCCCGCATGAAAGCGCAGCAAGTAATGAAGCAAGAAATAATTTATTCACACATCATGGTTTCTTAGGAAACTTAGCCAATATTTCTTTCACGGCATCTTTGTGAATAGTGAAGCTGGTCATTTTTAACTTGATAAAATCTTCGTGCATGTACCAATAGCCGGGCGCTGTTTGGTTGTTTTGTCCTCCGCTGCCGGAATCCTTGATCAGATACCAAGTTCCGTTTGTTTTTTCTTCATAGCCAACCAGGTGCATGGCATGATCATCGGTGGTAGAGCCATTTGTGAAACGCATCTGACGCGCGTATTCATCAATGTATGCTGATGGAATATCATACGTTGGAATCATGGCAACACCTAATTTATTATCCATGCCGCTTTCTGAAACATCACCGCCAATTGACATGGAGTATCCGCTTTTGATTGCACTTTTAATGATGCTCATATAATCATTCAGCGGAACATTATAATAATCTGCCGAGTGCCACCAGTTGTCTGATACTTTATATTCTGCCTGCGTCCAATAAGGCGCTTCCATGAAGCTCATGAAATCAACATAATCATCAGGATTTAATTTGGTAACGTTCTTCAGGTATTCAAGAGGCGTCATTTTTTTTCCGGCAATCGTTACAGATGTGGGCGGCTCGCCCAGATAAAAGTTCATAATTGATTTTATGGTAGAAACAATCTCATCGGTGTTCCAGTTGTTTGCAGTTTTAATTCCCTGCAGATAAGCTTTCATTTCATTCACCATTTTACTATGGTTATGATAGGGCTGACCGATTTTCATTCCGTTATATGCATCCAACGGAACAATACCATATTGTTTCATCATGGCTGCCACTCCGTTTGTTTCCGAACCTTCATCAAAAGCAGAGGTGCCGCGCGTGCGCACAAACTCTTTTGCTTTCTCCACATACTGCCAGTAAACAGTATATAATTCAGAAAGCTGAATGTCCAGATTACTCAGGCGTTTTATTTCCGATTCGTAAAACGAAGTGGTGGAAAAACACCAGCAGGTTCCGGTTTCTCCCTGCGATTCTGGTTTCTGAGCAAACACTGTTTTGAATTCCGACATGGATTTCGGAACATCCATTCCGGTGAAATCCATGCGTAATGCCAATGGCTTATCCGCTTTCTTTGGCGCTTCAAATGCCTCCACTCCTTTTTGCACTTGTTCATAAAACTCATTTGATCTTGGTTTGAACTGAGCTTTGTCTTTTCTCTCCTGAGCAAACAGAATGCTGTAAAATAAAATTGCAATCATCACTGCAACAGTAGTTACCAATTGTTTTTTCATAGATGTTTTATTTATACCGAGATTACACCGATTTTCGAAAAAAATACATGATTACACCGATTGCTTTTCTGTTGTTTCATCTGTGTAATCAAAATAAAATCGGTGTAATCATTTTCGGATTTCCGTTTACCTTTGGTATATAATCAATAAAATTCATGCCTATTTAACAACGCTAAACTTGTCTGACTTAATGAGGTTGCCTGCTTTGTTATAAAGCTGGTAAAAATAAAGTCCGTCACTGTAGGCGTGGGTATTAACCGTAGTAAGGTTGCTATGTATTGCCACGCTGCTAATTTCTTTTCCGGTAATGTCAACAATTGAAATAGTTGCAGCATTGTTCACACCGGCAACGTGGAAATTAATTTCATTGGAAGCAGGATTAGGAAAAACATCAACGCGGCTTTCATCGGCTAAAATCTGGTTAACGCCCGAAGCTCCGGTTACGCTGGCATCATCAATCAAAAAAATGCTGCCGGGTTTTGGCAAACGGTCGAGCGATGAAGAACTGAATAAAGTATACAGCGTGTCGGGTGTTACTGTATCAACATAAGCAAAAGTAATAGTAGCTTGCTGCCAGGTTAAGCCGGTGGCAACATTTGTTTTGAACCAACCACCTGCCACAGCATTGCGCTGTTTCACTAATAACACACGGCACTCCGCGGTGTCACCTGCCTGAGGAAAATATTGGTAATAGAAACTGAAAGAAGTTAATTTTTGAGTGCAGGGAATGCCGGGTTGAAACACCTGATTCGTTTCGTTGAGGTTGCCGTCAAATACAATACCCAATGTATCAGAATAATTGTGTCCGATAAAAGGAATGCCCCATGCTTTATAAATGTTCCATGAAGTTGGGGTGTAAATGGTTGTTTTAATGCGGGCTGAAAAATTTCCGGAATGGGCAGTATCGCATCTGAACACCGATACGGGGCTGCTGCCAACCAACGGACTATTGAAGAAATTATAATCCCACCAGCCCGTGGTGCCGTTGCCGCTGTTAGGATTCATTGCCGTTGGCACTGCAAGGTCATTGGTCCATGTTTCAAAACCTGGGTTGATCAATTGGGCATGAACTGCAATCGCCAGAGCGAAAACAGCTAAAAGGGTAATTGTTTTTTTCATTGTGTTTATTGTTTATTTGTTATTGTTATGTTACGCCATTACTTTATTCAGAACCTTCGCCATCATTTTTCCAATCACCGCAGGAGAATCCACTACATGAATTCCGCACTCGCGCATGATTTTCATTTTTGCCGCGGCAGTGTCATCCGCTCCGCCAATGATAGCGCCCGCATGCCCCATTCTTCTTCCGGGAGGCGCGGTTTGTCCGGCAATAAATCCAACAACAGGTTTTCTTGGATTTGCTTTTATATAATATGCCGCTTCGTTTTCCATGTTGCCGCCAATTTCTCCTATCATAATAATTCCTTCGGTGTCAGGGTCGTTCATAAAAAGTTCAACAGCATCTTTGGTAGTGGTTCCGGGAATCGGGTCACCGCCAATTCCAATACAAGTGCTTTGACCCATTCCTGCTTTTGTAACCTGATCAACGGCTTCATACGTTAAAGTTCCCGAGCGTGAAACAATTCCGATAGTTCCTTTCCTGTGAATGAATCCGGGCATAATGCCGCACTTCGCTTCTCCCGGAGTAATCACACCGGGACAGTTGGGTCCAACCAAGCGACAGTTTTTATCTTTTAAATATTCTTTTACCGCTATCATATCTTTTGTGGGAATTCCTTCGGTGATGCAGATGATCACTTTGATTCCTGCTTCAGCAGCTTCCATGATGGCATCTGCCGCAAACGGAGGAGGAACAAAAATCACAGACACATCCGCGCCAGCAGTTTTCACTGCATCTGAAACAGTATTGAAAACAGGTTTATCCAGATGTTTGGTTCCGCCTTTGCCGGGAGTTACACCTCCCACCACATTGGTTCCGTATTCAATCATTTGTGTGGCGTGAAAAGTTCCTTCGCCACCAGTGAAACCCTGAACAATTACGCGGGAATTTTTGTTTACTAAAACAGACATAAAGAGATGATTAATGGTTGATGGTTAATGTATAATGTAAAATAGAGATAAATATTTTTTATTCAGGTCGCTAAATTAAAGTTTTCTCTTATTGCTGATATGTTATTTAATAACTTTGTTTTCATGAAGAATCCTCTTAACAATGATACAATCGCAGCGCTTTCAACTTCTTCCGGCATAGGGGCGATTGCCATCATTCGCTTATCTGGAAAAAATTCTTTGTTGATTTGCGAAAAGATTTTTCGAAAGAAGAATGGAAAACAAACTGACATTTCTAAGTTTAAATCACACACCATACATTACGGAGAAATTGTCTATAAGAACAATGTGATTGACGATGTAATGCTTTCTGTTTTCAAAGCTCCGAATTCTTATACAGGAGAAAACATTGCGGAGATTTCCTGTCACGGTTCTAAATATATTCAGGAACAAATACTGCATCTGCTGGTGAAGCAGGGAGCGCGTCTTGCCACTGCCGGTGAATTTACTTTCCGCGCGTTCATGAACGGAAAGTTTGATTTATCGCAGGCGGAAGCGGTAGCTGATCTGATTTCTTCCAACAGCGCAACATCCCACCACGTTGCCATGATGCAGATGCGCGGAGGATTTTCGGGCAAAATAAAAATCCTGCGGGATAATTTAATCAACTTCGCTTCGCTCATTGAACTTGAATTGGATTTTTCAGAAGAAGATGTGGAGTTCGCCAGCAAAGATGAATTAAAGAAACTTGTTTCTTCATTGCAGGGCGTTATAGAAAAGTTAATCCGGTCATTTGAACTAGGGAATGTAATTAAGAATGGTGTGCCCGTTTGCATTGCAGGCAGACCTAACTCAGGAAAATCTACATTGCTGAATTCTCTTTTAGATGAAGAGCGCGCCATTGTATCGGATATTCCAGGCACTACGCGAGACACGATTGAAGATGAAATTGTGATTGAAGGAGTTCGCTTTCGTTTTATTGACACTGCCGGACTGCGCCACTCCACCGATGTGATTGAAACTGCCGGAATTGAACGCACCCATCAGGCAATGAAGAAGGCAAGTATTATTATTTATTTGTTCGATATACATGAGCTCAGTTCCAGTGACTTACAAAAAGAACTTGAAGATCTGAAGCAGCATACTAGTGGCGCTGAATTAATCCTGACGGGAAACAAAATTGACAAAGAAGATGTTGAATACACCAAGAAAGAATTTTCGCATTTCAAAAACATGATTTTTATTTCCTCGAAAGAAAAACGTAATCTGGAAGAACTCAAGGCACGCCTCTTAGATATCTTTGACAAGAAAGCAAGCAATATTCCTGAAACAATCATCACCAATGCAAGACATGTGGAAGCATTGCAGCAAACTTCAAATGCTTTAACGAGAGTACGTGAAGGATTGGATAAAAAACTTTCAGGAGAACTTTTAGCAAGCGACATCCGCACTGCGCTGCATCATCTTGGACTTATAACAGGAGAAGTTTCTACAGATGACTTACTTCAGAATATCTTCGGGAAGTTTTGCATCGGAAAATAAAAAAGCGTGTCTGTCAGTTGACGGACACGCTTTGATATAATTCAATTCAACTTATTTCAATTTAACAACCTTTCTTACAGACATTCCCGAATCTGAACTTGTGCGGATGTAATAAACACCTTCCTCCAGATTCCCGGCATCAATCAACAAATGATTATCAGTGATGTTCCATTTTCCGAGATGGTTCCCAAGCACATCAAACAACTCTACGATATGATTCCCGTGTAAGTTCCATGTTATCGTCACGTTTTCACTGAACGGATTTGGATAAATTATAATTTGTTCTTCACCAACAATATTCTGAATACCTGTGCATGGGTCAACAATGATAGACTGTGTTGCAGTATTTGTACATCCATTAACATCTGTATAAGAATAAGTAATAGTAAATGTACCCGTACCGGCAGTTGCAGGAGTGAAATTTCCTGCGCTTACTCCCGTACCGGAATAAGTTCCTCCTGATGGAGAACCTCCCGTCAGTGCAAATGCACCCGAATTCAGACAAACAATGCTTGGTGAAAGATTAAATGTTACAGCAGGAAGTGCATTCACCGTCACGCTGAACGTTTGCGCAGTGCTGCTTCCGCAAGAGTTATTTGCAATTACAGAAATTGTTCCTCCTGATATTCCCACTGTGGAGCTAATTGAATTAGTCGCTGAAGTGCCTGACCATCCGCCCGGCAACGTCCAAGTGTAAGAAGAAGCGTTAGGATCATTAACAACAGAATAAGTTTGAACAGAACCTGAACACACTGAATCTGTTCCTGCAATTGCTCCCGGCTGAAGTGGTGCAGAACTTGTGACTATCACAGACAATGATTGCACCGTGCTGCTTCCGCAAGAATTGTTTGCAACAACGGTGATTGTTCCACCGGTTGCTCCGGCTGTTGCAGTAATTGAATTGGTAGTTGATGAACCTGTCCATCCTCCAGGCAATGTCCATGTGTAGGAAGTTGCCCCGGAAACTGGAGTAATAGTATAGGTTTCATTTGCACCTGCACAGGCAATAAAGTTGCCTGAAATAATTCCGGGTTGAGCAGGAACATTGTTCACAGTAACAACAACTATATCACTAGCCGAACAACTGCCACTTGAAACTGTAACAGTGTAAGTAGTGGTTACTGTCGGTGATGCAATTGGGTTAGCAATATTTGTCGCGCTCAATCCTGTTGACGGTGACCATAAATAATTTCCTCCACCGCTTGCATTCAATGTTGTGTTTCCTCCAGAACAGATCGAAACATCTGAACCTGCATTTGCCGAAGGAGGAGGTGAAACAAATACTGTTAATTGGTCAGTTGATGAACATGGTCCGTTAGATACTGTAACTGTATAGGTAATTGTAGTGGTCGGTGAAGCTACAGGGTTAGCAATATTTGTCGCGCTTAATCCTGTTGATGGTGACCACAGGTAACTACTTCCACCGCTTGCGCTTAATGTAGTTGAATTACCCTGACAAATGCTTGCATCAGTTCCCGCATTTGCAACAGGCATTGCAGTCACAGTAATGTAAGATGTTTGTGTCAGTGAATTTGAACCCACAGCGTTTGTAGCCGTCAGCGTTACACTATAAGTTCCAGGTATGTTGTAACAGATATTAGTAGGATTCTGTGAAGTTGATCCTGACGGTGACGCACCAGCAAACGACCATATCCAGCTTGTCGGGCTGTTGGTGCTTAAATCAGTAAAGTTGATGCACGTGTTCACACAGAAATTCGTTGAACTTGCAGAGAAATTTGCAACTGGCGGATTTCCCGCAGCAAAAATCACAACTTTATAATCTTCTGTTTCACCGTAGGTGTAATTTGTGCAAGCATCCATTCCTGGCGCATTATACACGCAACGCACTCTCAATCGGGTTGAACCGGTTGATGCTGCTGCAGGAACAGTAAAATTAATTGGCAGTGTTTGATACGCAGCAGTGGTTACAAATTCTCCAAGTTTTTCTCCGGCATCAAGGAAATCACCATCCTTATTGTAATCAATCCATGCAGCATAATAATCGGGCTGATATAATCCGCCTGTAATAGAAATTGTATAGGAGCTTGATTTATTCACATTGGTTGACATGGTTGAGGAATAGTTCGTATAGCTTGGACCGCCTGTGCTTCCGCTGCCTGTGTTGTTGATGGTTCCAAGAACAACTCCGTCAATGAAATCATCATAGGTAGTTCCATTGGTTGGGCTCGGAATGCAATAAGTGGGTGTGGCAATTACATTAATATAACAGGATTTGATTTCTGCATCTGAGCCGCTTGCGTTTGTGGCAGTTAATGTAACAGAATAACATCCGACAGTACTGTAAACAATGTTTGTTGGATTTTGTGCGGTTGAAGTGGCTGGCGTTCCTCCTGTGAAAATCCATGACCAGTTTGTCGGATTGTTGGTAGATAAATCCGTAAAGTTCACGCTTCCTCCTACTGTAACGGTGGTTGTGTTCGCAACAAAATTCGCAACGGGAATTGGCGCGATGGAAGTGTAAACGTATACTGATGAAATTGCCGTACATCCAAAAGCATTCGTTACAACCACTGTGTAATTTCCGTTTTGTGTGGGAGTGTAAATTTGGTTAGTGGCTCCGCCAATCGGAGTTCCGTTCAGATACCATTGATTTCCCGTTGCCGAACTTGAAACTAAATTCATTCCGGATGGTGTAATCGTTGGAGTTGCAGGAACAGGATTTACAGTGATGGATACAACAGCCGTTCCAGAACATCCGTTTGTAGTTCCTGTTACAGTGTAAGTTGTATTTGCTGATGGAGTTGCAATTGGATTTGCGATGTTCGCATTATTTAAACTGCCACTTGGAGACCAAACATACGTTGATGCTCCGCTTGCATTCAGACTTGTTGAATTGCCCGCGCAAATTGTATAGGCACTTGCTGTTGCGGTAATAGTCGGAAGGGCATTAACAGTAACAGTTGTCGGAGCAGAAGAGGAAGAACATCCGATTGCATCCGTTACAGTCACCACATAACTTCCTGATGAAGTAACCGTGATGGATTGAGTAGTTGCGCTTGTTGGTGTCCAACTGTAAGTAGTAGCAGCGCTCGAAGTCAAATCAACACTTCCGCCTGCGCAGAAAGTTGTCGGTCCGTTTGCGGTGATAGTTGGAATTGCAGGACCAGGAGTTACATTGATAGTAACTGCATCTGTACTTGTACAGTTATTTCCATTTGTTCCGGCAACGGTATAGGTAATTGTTGCCGTTGGAGTTGCCGTAACGTTTGCTCCTGTGGTTGAACTTAAACCAGTTGACGGTGACCAAACATAAGTTGTTGCTCCGCTTGCAGAAAGTGTGGTTGATGAACCGGCACAGATAGTCGTCAGATTTGCAGATGCAGTAACAGTGGGGAGCGGATTTACCGTTACGTTTATTGAAGAGGTTGATGAGCACGAATTCACATCAGTAACAGTTAAGGAATAAGTTCCAGAAGTTGAAACTGAAATTGTTTGAGTAGTTGCAGTTGTACTCCAAACATTTCCTGTTGAACTTGGAGAAGACAACGTCACACTTCCTCCCTGGCAGAAAGTGGTTGGTCCGCTTGGAGTAATGGTTGAGCTTGGCAACGAATTTACAGTAACATTTGTTGAAGCCGAAGTTGCAGTACAGCCATTTGCATCAATTATTGTCACTGCATAATTTCCTGATGAAGTCACCGTGATGGATTGTGTGGTTGCTGAAGTGGGAGTCCAACTGTAACTATTCGCTGCACTTGAAGTTAAATCAACACTTCCGCTAGAGCAGAATGTAGTTGTACCGCTCACAGTAACGGTTGGTGTTGGTGGTATTGGATTTACGGTGATAGACACAGTAGATGTTCCAGAACATCCGTTTGTAGTTCCGGTTACGGTGTAGGTTGTATTTGCCGATGGAGTTGCTATGGGATTTGAAATATTCGCATTATTCAAATCACCGCTCGGTAACCATACATATGTTGATGCTCCGCTTGCAGTTAAACTTGTTGAATTGCCCGCGCAAATCATTAATGCACTTGCAGTAACAGTTAAACTTGGAATACCATTAACAGTTACTGCTGTAGTAGCCGATGTTGCTGTACATCCGTTTACATCCGTTACCGTCACTGCATAATTTCCAGATGAAGTCACTGTAACAGATTGAGTAGTTGCAGAAGTAGGTGACCAATTGTAGCTGTTCTCAACACTCGAAGTTAAATCAACACTTCCGCCCGAGCAGAAAGTTGTCGGTCCGCTCGCAGTGATAGTTGGAATTGCAGGAAGAGGATTTACTGTAACTGTCAAAGTTGCTGCACTGGATGAACCGCAACTGTTAGCAGCGCTAACTGAAATAGTGCCGCCCGTTGCGCCCACAGTGGTGGTAATACTATTAGTAACTGAACTTCCAGTCCATCCACCTGGCAATGTCCAAGAATAATTTGTAGCGCCACTTACTGCAGAGATAGAATAAGTATTTGCTGTACCCTGGCAAACAGTTGTGTTGCCAGAAATAGCACCAGGTTGTACAGGTATAGACAGCACAGTAATAGCAAGTGATTGTGTTGGACTGCTGCCACATGCATTATCAGCAGTCACGGTAATTGTTCCGCTTGCATTATTCGCAGTAGCACTAATTGAATTGCTCGTAGAAGTTCCCGTCCATCCTCCGGGTAGCGTCCATGTGTAAGCAGTTGCTCCGCTCACAGGAGTAATGCTGTATGTGTTCGTTGTTCCACCGCAAATAGTTGTGTTTCCACTGATAGAAGCAGGTTGTGCAGGAACAGGATTCACTGTTACGCTCAATGTTCGGACAGGGCTGGTGCCGCATGTATTACTTGCTGTAACGGTGACATTGCCGCTCGTATTTCCTGCTGTAGTATTGATGCTGTTTGTTGTTGAACTTCCTGTCCATCCTCCTGGTAATGTCCATGCGTATGAAGTAGCACCTGAAACAGATGTAACACTATATGTTTGAGCAGTGCTTCCACAAATAGTCGTGTTTCCTGAAATTGCTCCTGGTTGAGCAGGAATTGAATTCACTGTAACAGCAAGTGTCTGTGCTGTACCGCTTCCGCATGTATTGTTCGCTGTTACAGTAATAGTACCGCTTGATGCACCAGCAGTTGTGCTGATACTGTTAGTTGTTGAACTTCCAGTCCATCCACCTGGCAATGTCCATGAATAACTTGTAGCACCGCTTACTGCAGAGATAGAATAAGTATTTGCTGTACCGAGGCAAACAGTTGTGTTGCCAGAAATAGCGCCAGGTTGTGCGGGTACTGTATTAACTGTTACAGCAAGTGTTCTTGGCGTACTGCTTCCGCAAGCATTGTCTGCTGTTACAGTAATAGTTCCAGTTGCTCCAGCTGTTGTGCTGATACTATTTGTAGTTGAAGTTCCTGTCCATCCGCCCGGCAGTGTCCATGTATAACCGGTTGCACCACCAACTGCAGTAATTGAGTACGTGTTTGCAGAACCAAGACACACTGTTGTATTGCCTGAAATCACTCCGGGTTGTGCGGGAACATTACTGATAGATACTGCAAGCGTTTGAACGGAGGAAGAACCGCAGGTATTGCCTGCACTAACTGAAATAGTTCCTCCTGCTGTTCCGGCAGTTACACTAATTGTATTTGTTGTTGAAGTCCCTGTCCATGTACCAGGAAGCGTCCATGTATAAAAGGTAGCTCCTGCTACAGGAGATACACTATAGGTCTGAGCAGTGCTTGCACAAGGTGAAGCAGGTCCTGAAATACTTGCCGGCTGTGCAGGTAAACTGCCTCCTGTTGGTGTAACTGTTAATGACGATGCAGCACTTGAACCGCAAGAATTATTTGCATATACTTGTATGGTTCCCGGATTGCTTCCAATCGTAACACTTATGGAGTTTGTTGTTGATGAGCCAGTATATCCTATAGGTAAAAGCCAAGTATAGGATGTTGCACCACTCACGGCAGTGATACTGTAAGTTACAGCAATACCTGTACATGGAGTTATGTTTCCGCTGATAGCTCCCGGAGTTACCGGAAGTGGAGTTGCTGTTACTGTTTTTGTTGAGGCAGCAGTTGTATAGCAACTGTTGTTTGCAGTAACAGTAATAGTTCCGCTTGCGCTTCCAACAACAACGTTGATGATGTTGGATGTAGAAGTTCCGGACCAGCCAGACGGCAATATCCATGCGTAAGAAGTCGCCCCTGTAACTAATGCAATAGAATATGTTTGCGATGAACTTTCACACACAGGAGTATTTCCGGAAATTACACCGGGCGTTGCAAGATTAGAAATTGTAAACACAGCATTGCTCTGATCAACCAAAGCACCATTGCCGGAATCCTTCACGCGAATTAATCCTTGTACTGTTGGAGTGGATGGAGTTGTCCATGCATAAGTTCCGTTGACAGTAGCATAATTTGCAATAACAACATTCCATGTTACTCCGTTATTAGAAGAGTAATCAATATCATAATTGCCAGATGTTGCATTTGCACTCCATGTAATATTGTGCGTAGAACAAACCACCCAGTTCTCACCTCCATTCGGAGAGGTAACAGTTATTGATGCCGGAGAATTAGTAATTGTAAATAAGGCATCGCTTTGGTCGGTTTTGCATGCAGCGTTGTAATCGGTTACCCTGACATAACAACTTACCGAAGGAGAATTTGGAACAGTCCAGCTATAAGAATTAGTCAGAATATTAGTATTGAAAACTATATTAGTCCATGTTGCCCCGCCATTCGTTGAATAATCTATGTTGTAAAAATTTGAAACGCCTACCGATGTCCATGTGATATTCAGCGTAGAGCCCACGGCATAACTTCCTCCGTTGTTCGGATTAGTTACTACAATAGCCGGAACAATATTAAATACAGCATTGCTCTGGTCTGTTTTACTTGCATTGCCGCTATTGTAAACTTGTACCAAACAGAAATTAGAGGCAGTGTTTGGTAATGTCCAGTTGTAAGAATAATTCGGTCCGCCAGCGAAACTTTGATTGACTATAGTGTTCCAAGTGGTTCCGCCATTAGTAGAATATTGTAATGTGTAACTGTTTGTGCCGGGTTCGCCCGTCCATGCAATTGTGGTAACAGTGCATCCGTTCAGATTTTCTCCTCCATTCGGAGCCGTTACAACAACACCGGGATTAATGGTGAAGACGGCATTGCTCACATCATACGTGGCGCTATTTCCATAATCCATCACACGCACGAGCGCCTGAGTGGTGGTGATATTCGGAATTGTCCATGTATAAGTACCGGAATTGTTGGTTGAAGCTATTACATTCACCCACGTTGCACCATTGTCAGCAGAATAATCAATCCTCACGAATGATGAACTGAGATATCCTGAAGTCCATGTGATGTTAGCCGTGTTGTAGCTGTACAAAGTTTGCCCGCCATTTGGATAAGTAACAGTAATATATGGCGTGGGCGCCTGAATGGTAAACACCGCATCGCTGTTATCGTAGCGGCAGGTGTTGTTGTAATCCTCCACTCTCACCAAGCAATTGACGGATGGATTATTCGGAATGGTCCATGTATAACTTCCGTTGCCGGTAACGCCT